>NZ_JBQKDO010000012.1:0-56180 GCF_052121795.1 Collinsella sp. LCP19S3_B7 | reverse complement strand
GATACAATACGGAGAGGCGCAGCGATGCGCTCGGCGGCCGCACGCCGGCCGAGTTCCGCGCCGCGCTGGGAAGGGCCGCGTAACGGTCCAAGAAATCGTCCGCAGTCCCGCGACGATTCCGGGATGCATTTTCCGCAAGATGCCTCAACCGGAAAACGCATCCCGTTTTGAAGCTTCAGAGTGGGACGCAGTTTCCCCGAGAGGCCCCATCGGGAAATCGGGGACCGGAATTCGCCTGAGTAGTGGGATGCAGTTTCCGCAGCAGGCTCGTCTGGAAAACCGGGGTCCGGAATCCCCATTGCAACAATCTGTTGATTGAACGTCGCTGTATGTTCGCGCTATCATGCATGGTTAAAATTGGTTAGCCATGGCAAACGGTTAGCAATGGTGAACATAAATGCAACGCCCTGTGGGCGTCGGGGGAGGAACACGGACGTGAAGCTCGATACACTCGAGATTGGAAAGGACGCCGTTGTCGCATCGGTGGCATCGGACGACCAGGCACTCCGACAGCATATTTTGGACATGGGCTTAACGCCGGGCACCGAAGTCACCATGATGAAGTACGCCCCCATGGGCGACCCGCTCGAGATTCGCCTGCGTGGCTACGAGTTGACGCTGCGCAAAGACGATGCTGCTCGCATTGAGCTCGTGGGTATTCACGACACCGATACGAGCCCGCGCGTTAACGCCGCAATCGGCACGACGGAGCACCCGGCGCTCGGTGAGGGGACGTATTCGCCCCGCGCGGCAAAAACGGCCGTGCCCGAGGGCGCGCCGCTGCACTTTGCCCTCGCCGGCAACCAAAATTGCGGCAAGACCACGCTGTTCAACCAGCTGACGGGTTCCAACCAACATGTTGGTAACTTTCCCGGCGTGACGGTCGACCGCAAGGACGGTACTGTCCGTAACCACCCCGAGGCGAGCGTTACCGACCTGCCCGGTATTTATTCGTTGTCGCCGTACACGGGCGAGGAGATTGTCAGCCGTCAATTCATCCTTGACGAGCATCCCGACGCCATCATCGACATCATCGATGCCACCAATATCGAGCGCAACCTCTACCTGACGCTGCAGCTTATGGAGCTCGACTGCCCCATGGTCATCGCGCTCAACATGATGGACGAGGTGACGGCCAACGGCGGCGCCGTGGACGTCAACCTGCTCGAGAGCCTGTTGGGCGTGCCTGTTGTCCCCATTAGCGCTGCCCGCAACGAGGGTATCGACGAGCTGGTGGATCACGCTTTGCATGTGGCGCGGTTCCGCGAGCGCCCGGGTCGCCTGGACTTCTGCGCGCCCGATGGCCCGGACGGCGGTGCGCTGCATCGCTGCATCCACGGCATTGCCAACCTGATCGAGGACCATGCCGTGGCGGCCCGCATTCCGGTGCGTTTTGCGGCGACCAAGCTGGTTGAGGGCGACGAGCTGGTGACCGAGGCACTTCACCTGGATCGCAACGAACTTGACGCTATCGAGCACATCATTACCCAGATGGAGGGCGAGGCTGGCACAGACCGCCTGTCCGCGCTGGCCGATATGCGCTTTAGCTTTATCGGCGACGTGTGCGGGCGCTGCGTGGTGAAGCCGCACGAGAGCCGCGAGCACGTGCGCTCCGTTAAGATCGACCGCATCCTGACGGGTCGCTACACGGCCATCCCGGCGTTTCTGGTGATCATGGGCCTCGTCTTTTGGCTGACGTTTGGCGTGATCGGCGCGGCGTTGCAGGGACTTATGGAGGACGGCATCGCTGTCATCATCGCCTCGGCCGATGCGGGTCTCAAGGCGTTCGGAACCAACGACGTGGTGCGCTCGCTGGCTGTCGACGGCGTGCTTACGGGCGTGGGCAGCGTGCTGACCTTCCTGCCGATTATCGTCGTGCTCTTCTTGTTCCTCTCCATTCTGGAAGACTCCGGCTACATGGCGCGCGTGGCCTTTGTCATGGATAAGGTGCTGCGTCGCTTTGGCCTGTCGGGCCGCAGCTTTGTGCCCATGCTCGTCGGTTTTGGCTGCACCGTGCCGGCTATCATGTCGACCCGTACACTCCCATCCGAGCATGATCGCAAGATGACGGTCATGCTCACGCCGTTCATGAGCTGCTCGGCCAAGTTGCCGGTTTACGGCTTGCTGTGCGGAGCATTCTTCCCGCAGGCGACGGTCCCCGCCATGGTCTCGCTCTATTTGATTGGCATTGCGGTCGGTTGCATCGCGGCATTGGTGCTCAACCGCACGGCATTTAAGGGCGACCCGGTGCCGTTTATCATGGAGCTACCCAATTACCGCCTGCCGAGCATCAAGACGACGGTGATGCTGGCGTGGGATAAGGCCAAGGACTTTATTACCAAGGCCTTTACCATCATCTTTGCCGCCACCGTGGTCATCTGGTTCCTCCAGACGTTTGACATCCGCTTTAATGTGGTCGCCGATCAGTCGCAGAGTCTACTTGCCGGTCTGGGTAGCATCATCGCGCCGGCGTTGGCGCCGCTTGGCTTTGGCGACTGGCGTGCATCCACGGCGCTCGTCACCGGACTTATCGCCAAGGAGAGCGTCATCTCGACCCTCACCGTGCTTTTGGATGCAACGTCACCCGCGGCGCTGTCGACCATGTTTTCGCCGTTTACCGCCTACGTGTTCTTGGTCTTTACGCTGCTGTACCCGCCCTGCGTGGCGGCAATCGGTGCCGTCAAGAGCGAGTTGGGCGCGCGCTATGCCGTTGCCGTGTTCGCGTTTCAGGTGATGGTCGCCTGGATTGTGGCGTTTATCGTGCATGCGGCGGGCATATTGCTGGGGTTGGCTTAGCTATTTATTGACGGCGCAACCTCTGTGTATTGAGTTGATTGCGGCCCCGCATCTGTACTGACGGATGCGGGGCCGTTGCTATATAATCGCCCACCGCCCAAGACAATCGGAGAGGTTTCCTACATGACTCAGGCAAGACAAGATGGCATCTCGCTCAAGCAGTGGCTCCCGCTTATCGGGCTCGCCTGCTGCGCGTTCGTGTTCAACACATCGGAGTTCATGCCCATCGGCCTTCTGACTGATATTGCCGTATCGTTCTCGCTCACCGAGGCCCAGGCAGGCATCATGATTTCGGTCTACGCCTGGGGCGTCATGCTGCTGTCGCTGCCGCTTATGGTGTTTGCCTCGCGCTTTGAGTTCAAGCGTATGCTGCTCGGCGTGCTCGCCGTGTTCTCTCTGGGTCAGTTCCTGTCCGCCGTGGCGCCCACCTATCCTATTTTGGTCTGCGCACGCCTGGTGGTCGCTTGCGCACATGCCGTGTTCTGGTCGGTCGCCTCGATTATGGCGTCGCGCCTGGTCGACACCCGTCACGGGGCGCTCGCCATCAGCATGATCGCCACGGGCTCGTCCATCGCACAGATCTTTGGCCTGCCGATCGGCCGCGCCATCGGCCTGGCCGTGGGCTGGCGCATGACGTTTGCCGTGGTCGGGGCCTTTTCTGCCGCCGCGGTGGTGTACCAGGCAGCGGTGTTCCCGGCCATGCCGGCGGGAGAGCGCTTTGCCGTCAAACAGCTGCCCGAGCTGCTCAAGAACCCGTTCCTCATCGCGCTCTACGCGGTCACGGTTTTTATGGCGACCGGCTATTACACAGGCTACAGCTATATCGAGCCCTTCCTGGCGCAGGTCGCGCACGTCGACGCGGGCGCCATTACCATGACGCTGACGGCGTTTGGCTGCTCCGGTCTGGTGGGCAGCTGGCTGTTTGGCCGCCTGTTCGATGGGCACCGCTTCCCGTTTTTGGCTATCACGCTCTCCGGCGTGCCAGCGGCCCTGCTGCTCATGGGTTCGGCCGCATCGTCGCTCGCAGCAGTGCTTGCCGTCTGCGTGCTGTGGGGCTGCTGCGCCACGGCCTTTAACGTGGCGTTCCAGGCCGAGCTTATCAAGTACACGCCCGCGGATTCGTCGGCTGTCGCCATGTCGATCTTCTCGGGCCTGTTTAATCTGGGTATCGGCACGGGCACCGCGATCGGCGGCGCCGTGGTTTCGGGCCCCGGTATCGCCTGGATCGGCTTTGTGGGCGGGGCGATTGCCGTCGTGGGCGTCATCCTCGCCATCACGGTGATGTTCCCGGCCATACGCCGCGCAAAGCCCGTCGCCTAATAACGTTTCCTCATCAGTTGCGGTGGAATACGGACTGCTGGGCCCAATAAACCCGGCAAACAGTCCGTATTTCACCGCGGCTTAGAAAGGGTCTGGGGTAGCTAATTTGGGACGGGGCTATTTTAGCTACCTCGCTGAGCATACGTAAAAGAGGCCGAGGCCGCTCCGGTATGTGCTGGAGTGGCCTCGGTTTTCGTTTTTCTGTCTGCGTATGATCGACCTAGAGCTCGTCTTGGGGGACGACGGCTGTAAGTTTTTCGTTTTCAAATACCGCAGCAAGTCCGTGTTCGGGGTCAAAGCGATAGTTGCACATGAGCGCTGTTTTGCGAGCATCATCGCTTCGAAGTACCACGATGCTGGTCGGAATAACGTATCTAAAGATGTTTGTAATGGGGCCCTCAATCTGATCGCCGTCTCTTTCGAGACAATAATCTTCGATCGCTTCCTTGCTGTCCTCAACGATATCCCAGCTTGCAAGCAGGGCGTCCTTTGCTTCCTTTTGAATGTCGAGGACGCCTTGGTCCGAGTCGCACTCGTAATAGACGGGGAGCGAGAAATCCCTGCCCCACAGATTTATGCTGTTAGTCATCGAAGCCGCCAATCTGATTCAGTATATTTTTGATTTCGCTTACGCCGCCGAGATGCCTGCATACGTCGTGAACTTCGGTCGGAACAAGGTGGCACGTTTTCATGTCATTGTGCTCGTGCCAGGTGTACCCGTTTGCCACGCGCCATTTTTTGACGTCTTTATTGGTCCAGTCTTCTTTGCCATCGCGTTGCTCAAGGTTCCAAGCTTTTGCGCATTCAATGTCTGCCTTTTCATAGTTGCCGACAATGCGCTCGCCGTTCTCGCCAATCTGCGAAAGCCTATGCTGGCTCATGCCTTGTATGGTTACTTTCGCCTCAGAGATAGGGTTGAAGTCAGGAATTCCATCCCTGTAATTGATGCCCTCAAGACCTTTGTTTCGAAGAATCTCGCAAACCCTATCGACTGTGGGAACAAACATCGACTCCCCTCGATCGCCCGACCATTTGCCATTGGGATTCTCCATGGTCGGTGTACGGTCCAGCCGTTCCTCATAAGTAGAAGGGTAGTCACACGATTCCACTGAGGATTCAATCAATTTGTCAGGATTGATGTAGTCCGCTCGGTCGATATCGCTAACTTCTGTTTTGGTTTCCTTTGATTCGGGGCCAATGAGTTTATCGGGATTGAACCCAAGTTTATCGCCTGGTTTGGGTTCGTCGATTTTCATTTGCGTGAACTCCATTAGCTTAAATGTCATTAGCTCACCTCGCTATTCTCGTTCCAGTTGTGCCAATCGGAATATGCTTGGGTATCTTGCATTTGCAGACACAAGACATCGGTCATGATGCCCTGAATGATGACCTGCCTGGTGCGGCTGTCGATATCGCGGTTGATGGAAGCCCCGAGCGCCGCTTCTGCCGCTCTTGTCAATTGCTCGGCTTCATTGCTGCTCTTGAGCTTACGTTCGACCGTTTTGACGACATCGGGGAACAGCGCGCTCATAATGGGCGCCAGCTTGGTCATACGTGGTTCGTTGGGCGGGTTTTGAGCGGTGCGCAGGATCTTGACCTTTGTAGACGCGTCGATATGGAGGCGATCGAGCCGTTCGCGAATGCTATGCAGCTCCGCCTTGGTTCCAATGCTGATTCCGTAGGCCAGCATGCGCGCTACGGCAAGGGCATCATCGCTCTGGTTGCTTGCGACATCGTCGATGGGGCGGCTGTATGTAAAGTGCTCGCCATCCTCTGCTTTGGCGATCTTGCAGAGCACCGGCTCAACCCAATCGTTTTGGTAAATGGCCGCAACGCCCTTGGGTAGGCGTGCCAGCTCGACGATCTGTTGATCGTTGAGGTTGGCAGCGCGACCGGCGAGCTCGCGGTCCGAAAGATCGGGCAGGCGATGGATGATCTTGGTATTTGTGTTGCGAATGGCTGCCATATCGAGAAGGCCGGGCGCCTGGTCGGCGATGATGAAGCCTTCGCCGTATGTGCGCATCTCGGCGATGGCATTTGAGATCATCTCGACGCTCTTGCCTGTCAGGTCGCCGCTCTCCGAGTCTTGGCTGCTCGACGATCGCTTAAGCAGGTTGTGCGCCTCTTCAAGCACGGTCAGATGGCGAAGCGGCTGGTTCATGTCCTTTTTCTCGGCCATGCGATGTTCTTGAAGTTTGAGTACAAGAAGACCCATGAGTAGGGATTTTGTTTCGGCGGAGCCAATGCGCGATAGATCGATGACTGTGTTGGCGTCAAAAAGCACACTAGCATCGACTTCGTTCGACGAAAGCATCATGCCGTTGAGCCCGTTGGTGAGCGAGTTGAGACGCGTGAGCAGCGACCCCTTGTAGGCGCCTTTATTTTCGGCATCGTACTCGCTGGAGTCGAGAATCTCACGGACGTTGCGGGCAACATCTGCAAAGCAGGGAAAGAGATCGGCTCCATACGGGTTATCAGAAGCGGCAAGATCCCATCCGCAGTCTTCGTATGACCTGGCGACAGCGTCTTTAAGGACGGCGGGCATGGCGGCGTACATGGGCCAGCAAACATTAAAGATCTCAACGAGTCGGTCGAGGTGCTCCAGCACATGGATGCCGGACGGGAAGCTAAAAGGATTGATGCGCAGGAGCGGTGTGAATTCTGGATTGGTTCCAAAGACGTTTACGTCTTCGCGGCCCCCGTACACGTCCTTGTATTCGCCCTTGGCAGGTTCAATGACAAGAAAGTTGACCTGCTGATCGAGCGCCTGATCGAGGATGCGGCAGACGGTATTGGTCTTTCCTGCGCCGGTGCTGCCCGTAACAAAGGTGTGCGAGGCAAGTGAGTCTTTTGACAGGAACGTCCTAATGCGCTCCTCGCGATGCATATGGAAAACCTTGCCTATGCAAAGGCCTTGTTGGGGCTGCGTGCCATCGAACGTTGAGACATTGCGTCCAAAAGAGGCACACTCGATAACGGGCAGCCCTGGGACGGACTTTTTGGGAAAGTTGAGCGAGTAGGCCAGCTCCTTGCCCGAAAGGGCGGTCGTTGCATCGACTGTTGCTGGGTAAACCGAAAAACTTGGATGTTGATCGAGCAGGGCGGGGGAGAGGGCAAAAGCAGGGTGGCGCAAATCGCGAAGGTAGGAACAGACTGCCACAGCGTCGGCGCTTTGCTCTCCGAGGTCTCCGCGCCAGAGGTTTACCGCAGCCTGAGACATATAGGACTCTTTGCCCTGGGTGAGGGCGAGGTAGGTGTGGGCAACGTTATTCGCGACGTTGTGGTCTTCTGACAGCACGTAGGCGCAAAAGTCCCACATGCCGAGTGCCGAGGCAAGGTCGTAGCGTTTCATTTGCAACTCGAGGATTTCGAGCGCGTGTTGGATGGAGTAATTCTTGAACGTCTGTGTGATGCCTTCGTCGGCGCCGATGGTAGCGGTGACCGTGCTTGAGCGCGCGAATGATCCGCCAAAGTTGGCACCAAGATTTACGGCCTGCGAAACGCCGGAAGTTACGGACGCTCCCTTAGAGACAGCCTTGCCAACGCCGCTGGTAACGGCTTTGCCGAGTGAGTTTGATATGGCTTTGCCGGTAGATGAACTTGTGGCTTTTGACGTAGATGTGGAGTGTGACGAGCCCTCGGTATGGCTTGCGGATACGCCGAGATTGCCGCCGCCGTATACGCCTGCGCCTACACCTAGGCTTACGCTCCCGCTCGAGGATTCATTTCTGCCGTCGGTGACCGCATCCGTGATGCTTTCGGTCGATGTGGACGAGTCGGTTACGCTCTCGTTGCTCGATTCCGAGGTCGACTCGTTTGTCGAGTCCGTTTCGTTGTAGTTTTGTGCAACAGCCTGATTGCTCCCCACCTGCCTGCCGGCACTCACGCCTGCATTGATGCCAACCGTCGCGGACGATCCGATGGAGTCGTTTTGGTGGTAGGTATAGTTGGTCGTCCATGAGGCATAGGGCGTCAGCAGTGAGTGGAGTTCGGCGAGACGGAGTTTGCGCGATTCGATATCATGGATCGGGGTTGCGAGCAGCACGATAGTGTAGTCTTCGCTCGGCCTGCCAGGCACAATGCCGTCAAGAACTTTTTCAATGGTTTGCGTGACGAACTTCTCGTTCTTTTCGGCCGGAATATTCGAAACGGCGGCAACCGAAGACGAGCGTCGATTGTCTAGACACGGAATGGGGCCGCGGTTGGCGGGTCCCACTTCGGAACCGGGGAAGTTACCCCTCAAGGCATCCGACATGCGCCGGGAAAAATTATCGGCGTCGATGTTGTCGCGGGCATTGTCGCTGTTGACGACTGCAAGGAATACCTCGGTGCTTGCGCTGGTTCGATTAAAAACCAGCGCAATGTTGCAATCTTCGTCAGAGAGAACGTCGTACACATTTACGAGCTTCTCGAGACTGTCCTCGTTGGGGTCGACGACCCACTTCGTGATATTCATGAAGCGGATGTTGTTGTCGGCGTTAAAGCCCGTGGGGTATTCGGTAGAGGGGTCAATCGGCGCGTATACATTTCGTAGCTGCGGCAGATAGGCGTTGTGAAGCTCAACGGCGGCAGTTGCCAAGAGCCGATTGGTGAGCTCGATAGCTTGCTCGTCTGCCGGATTCGGCTTTTCTGACAAGTATGCTGTTCGCTTTTTGTCGACCTCATCGAGTTGGGAGCTGCTGAGTACCGAGACGGTTGCGACCGCGTTGCCGGCTTTATCGGCAGCGCGCATAATCGCGTTTTTGATGCCCATGCGATCAGCCTATTCCTTCCAATTAATGACGCGCGTAATGTACTCTTTTCGATTATTGAGCGTCTCGAGTTTTGCCTCGAGAGCGTTGATCTCCGCGGTTTGCCTGTTGATGTCTTCGACATGGCCATGGAGCACCGGGTTGTAGTCGGTGATATTGCTCGTAATTTGGCCGAGCAGCTCGTTGAGCCATTCGGTAAAGCCGTAGGTATGCTCGCGCTCTGTTTCGGCGCGTGCTTCGCAGAAACACCGTGAGATTTCGCGGTTGAATTTGTCTTCGACTTTCCTAAGCAAAAGCTTGTCAGATTTAAAGATGACACGGTCCATGAGCTTCAGTTCGGTAAAGTCTGCCTTGCTGAAAATGGGACCCTTTGTCTTATCGAGCGCGAGGCCACGATATTTAAGAATGATATCGCCGACCTCTTGGCGCTTCTCTTCGGAAAGAGGATTGTCGCTGCTGGTAGCGATGCGATAGAGGGCATCGCGGCTATGCTCCGCACAATCCTTCCAATAGCTTTGTGACAGCTCATCGATGGTCCGAGCTATTTGCTCGGCACATTCGTCATAGTGATTGATGACCTCGTTAAAGAGCTGGTCGGCGGCATCTTTGTCGGCTGTTCTTTCGGCAGCCTTTGCGTCGGATCTTTTTTGGAGCGCATCGGTGATGTCATCACAAAGGCCTTTGCCAACCTCCGCTAACCCAAATGTTGGGTGAGAGCCGACGTCCTTTTGTGTGTTTGCCGGGCTTCCTTTTATAGAATCGCCGAGCCTATTGAAAAAGTTAGGGGCGATTGAGTCAAACGCTTGCGCGGCTGCGTTCGATCGTTTTGAGTATTCGAGGCGCTCTCGCTTGTCTTCGGTAATGGCGCCTTGACGTGCTTGAAGCGTGTCAAGGTTGGTTTTCCACTGCTCGGCGGAAACGTTCCTGTCGATGGCGTCGGCATAGCTGGCCGAGGAGTCCAGCCTTGCATGCTCTCTGCAGTCTTCGAGCTGGTTGATGAGATTGCGCTTATCCTCTTCGAGCTCGGCTTCTCGCTGTGCTTTCTTTTGTTCGAGGTCGGTTTTCTTATTGGCAATCTCTTCTTCGGTTATGCTGACAATTTCTTGTAGGAGCGATTCCGACCTGCTGCATTTGTTATATGCGGAGTACCGCTCGGCAAACAGGCGTATCTCGTTTTCGATACAAAAGAGTCCGCTGTTGGCAAGAAGGAGGTCCTTGCAAGCCTCGGATTCGCGGTTGGTTCTGCGCGAGATCTGTCCTGGAAGGATGTCGTAGCGGTAGAGCGTTTTGTAGAAGCGGCTTGTCGGATCGGTGTATTTACGCTGCTGGTCTTCGAATTTTTCGGCATAGTTGTCGCTTATAAACTCGCTGGAGTTCTTTGAGCCTAGGCCGAGGATGGAAGAAACAAAGTAGATACCTTGCCCGTAAAGGCTGGCCGGAATGGACCAACGCATGATTTGCGAGACGGCTTCATCGTCGAATCCGCCTTTGGGAAGGTCGGCGGAATCTGCTTTGTTGACTACGATCATGGCAAAGCGTTCATCGATTGCGGGGATTTGCTCTATTTCGTTGGAGAGGTTCTTGTTGTCCTTCGTATCGAGCGAGTTGTACTCCGCAACGAAAATGGGAAGGCCATTTGAGAGGCCCTCCATTGCCTGTTTGAGCACTCGAGCGTGATCGGCGTTGGAGGCAGAGTTTGAGCCCGGGGTGTCAAAGATGACAAACTCCCTGTCATGGGGCCACGGGTCGGTATCGCTAAAGGGGACTTCGATTCTGATCAGATCGGAGATAGTCCGGTCGTCTTCATCGGCATGATATGAGTTAAGAACCTTGAGAGCGCTGTTCATATGGGAGGCCATGCCGGGCATGGAATCGGCGACTTTGGCTGCGATCATGTCGTATAGGGGCTCCCCCACAAGCTCTTTGTTTTCCATGAGGCCATCAAGATCAAAGCGCAGCAAGAATCGCCTGTTGCCACAGGAGAATTGAACCATCGCGCGATCTCGGTCTTTTGAACGTTTGATTTGGAATATGCGGGCCGTTACAGGCTCGTCGCCGCTGGGAAGGATCTCCATGCCAATGAGGGCGTTGATGAGCGTCGATTTGCCTGCACTATAGCTGCCTAGTACACACAGCGGGATGATGTCGCTCGAGACATCGGTGAACTTTCTAATTTGCTCAGAGACTTTTGTTCGCTCGGAGACTGATTCGTCTACAAGCCCCTGGATTTCCCTGAAGACTTCGACAATTTCTGGCAAGACGTCTCGGGCGTTTGATAGATAACGCTCGTCTCGTATGGCCTCGTATGTGTTGGCGCGTGGCCCTTCGGTGCAGATGGCGAGCAACTCCTGCCATTCGTCATCCGCGCCTTCAAAATGCAATTCGATTTTGTCGCCGCCGCCGAACTCTTTGGCGAGGATGTCGATGATCTCTTCGGCCTTAAAGGGGAAGAAACCATTAACGATCTTCGTGCTATGGAGCGCGCTATTGGGATTTGTGGAGGTCGTTATTTCTTGCCAGCCGTTATCCCATCGGAAGAACCGAACAGTTTCTTGATATGGATTGCTGACGATCTTGATTTTAATGTCTGCCATCGTTCAACTACCTTTGTAGGTCAGGTGTGGGAATATGCCGCCTTCATCATAGGATAGCCACCCGTGCGGACACCTCTTTATTCGCTCAGCGGCATCTCGGCAGTACCATTTATTTGGCAAGAATCTCGCCATCACCGTGCTGTTCCCGGCCATACGCTGCGCCAAGCCCGTCCCAAATTAACTACCCTGCTGGGCATACAATGGATGTCGTTGTGTTGAGCTTACCGGGAGGTTGCTATGTGGGCATACGAGACGACGTTCTATCAAATCTATCCGCTGGGCTTTTGTGGAGCTCCGCGCGAAAACGCCGCGCCCGTTGCCGAGGATGAGCTTGCCCAGGCTGCCAACGACGCGCCCAACCCCGATGCCCCCATCATGAAAATCGCCCAATGGGCCGACTACCTGCAAAAACTCGGTATTGGTGCTGTGCTCATCAACCCACCGCTCGAGTCCGATAGCCATGGCTACGACACGCGCAGCCTGCGCCACATCGACCGTCGCCTGGGTGGGGATGCCGACTTTGCCGCCGTGTGCGAGACGCTGCATGCCCACGGCATCCGCGTGGTGCTCGACGCCGTCTTCAACCACGTCGGTCGCGGCTTTTGGGCCTTCCGCGATGTGCAGGAGCGCAAGTGGGACTCGCCCTACAAGGACTGGTTCCACATCAGCTTTGACGGCGACTCGTGCTACGGCGACGGCTTTTGGTACGAGGGCTGGGAAGGCCATTTTGAGCTCGTGAAGCTTAACCTGCAAAACCCCGCCGTGGTCGATTACCTGCTCGAGTCCGTGCGCCGTTGGGCCGAGGTCTTTGGCGTCGACGGTCTGCGCCTGGACGTCGCCTATATGCTCGACCGTGACTTTATGCGCCGCCTGCACGCCTTTGCCCGTGAGCTCAAGCCCGACTTTGTGCTGATCGGCGAGACGCTCCATGGCGACTACAACCAGATCGTCAACGACGAGATGCTCGACTCCTGCACCAACTACGAGTGTTACAAGGGACTGTACTCCAGCTTTAACTCGATCAACATGTTCGAGATCGCCCACTCGCTGCACCGTCAGTTTGGCGGCGACCCGTGGTGCATCTACCGCGGTAAGCACCTGCTGTCGTTTGTCGACAACCACGATGTGCCGCGCCTGGCGAGCATCCTTACCGACAAGTCGTGCCTGCGTCCCGCCTATGGCATGCTCTTTGGCATGCCGGGCATCCCGTGCATCTACTATGGCAGCGAGTGGGGAATTGCTGGCGAAAAGGGCGGCCCCGATGGCGACTGGGCGCTGCGCCCTGCGCTCGATGAGCCTGCGCCCAACGAGCTGACGGCCTTCATCACACAGCTTGCGCACCTGCGCTCGGCCGACGACGCGGCGGCACGCGCTCTCAGCTACGGTGCGTACCGCAACGTGATGATTCAGAACAAACAGCTGCTGTTCGAGCGCGCCTGCGACGACGCGACGGTGCTCGTGGCGGTCAATGCCGTGAACGAGCCTTATACCTTTGGAGCCGGCGAACTCAACGGTTCCTTCGTCGACCTACTTGCCGACGATGCACCCACGGTCGAGCTGACGGGTGCGCTTGAACTTGCGCCCTACGAGGTGCGCTATCTGTTGAGGGCCTAGGTCATGGCGGCGTCAGACGAGGGCTATCAACATATTGAGCATGGGTTTGAGCCCGTGTTTGACCAGCACTCGCGCGTTTTGGTGCTCGGGTCGTTTCCCTCGGTGCTTTCGCGCGCCAATGCCTTTTATTACGGCAACCCTCAGAATCGCTTTTGGCGCGTGATGGCCGCGTGCCTTGGTGTGCCTGTACCACCCAACGAGGGCGACCCTTTGGTGGGCGGCGAGCCCGCGACGCTCGACGCCTCTATTGCCGCCAAGCGATCCATGCTGCTGAACGGTGGTGTGGCCCTGTGGGATGTGATCGAGAGCTGCGACATTAAGGGGTCGAGCGACGCGAGCATCAAAAACGTTGTGCCGGCATATATCGAACGCATCACTGGAGCTGCGCCCATCGAGCGGGTGGTATGCAACGGAGGTACGGCGGGGCGCCTCTATAAGCGCTATCTACAGGAGCGGACGGGTCTGTCCGCTGTCGTGTTGCCGTCAACTAGTCCCGCTAACGCGGCCTGGCGCCTGGAGCGGCTTGTCGAGCGCTGGCGCGAGGCAGTTGACTGGACCGCACGGTAATCTAGATCCTTGATTGAGCATGGGCACCGAGGCGTTTGATGATGGCATGCCAGATTGGTGCGGGCACGGCGGGCTTGGCGCGCACCATGCCGTCGGCATCGACACTGTCGGCATCGCCGCCGCCAAGCAGCTGCGCATGTTCAATGGAACAGCCCATGCGCACAGCGCCTACAAGCTTATCCATCGCTTCGGAAAATGGCCGGCGTAAGAGGCCCATACGCGGGGAGTGGCGAAGCGCCGCAATACCGCTGCCGGCACAGATGACAACGCCACCGCACCATGGCAGGTCGCGAAGACGACAGGCCCGGCGCAGCCGCAAGGCGGTTTCGTGTGCCCGTTCGGTGTCCTCGGACCCAGCAAGAACGACGGCGTAGACGCGTGTTTCCGCGATTCCAAGGCGATCGAGCACCTGCTCGACAGCGATTATCGCCTCATCATCAAATGCATCATCAACAGCGAACACCATGCCATCGACTACACCGGCATCATCCGCCTCCAAATCGACCGAACGGGGGAGCGCGGTGCCGGAAAGCTGAGCATAGGCGGCGATGGCATCCTGCAGGTCCCAGAGTAAAAACTCAAGATCGGCGCTCTCGGGAATACTGATATACGCAATGGTTTGCAGCGTTTTTGGTACATCGCCGCGCGCGGTCGTCTCCATGCCGCCTCCTTTCCGGTTGGTTTCCGTTTAGGTTACACCGTCTGGTGGCGCGCGGGCGCGCTATCCTAGTGCAACCCTTACGAAAGGAATGCCATGCGACTGCCCATGAATACCTCGCTTGCCACGCTCAAGCCCTCCGGTATCCGCCGGATTAACGCGCTCGCCGCCCAGCACCCGGGGTGCATCGCGCTTGCGCTTGGCGAGCCCGATTTTCCCACGCCCGATGTGATTAGCGCCGAGGTGACCGCCGCGCTGGGCCGCGGCGACACGCACTATCCGCCCAACAACGGCCGTCCCGCCCTGCGCGAGGCGCTGTCTACCTACATGGGAGACGCGGGCCTTACGTTTTCGGCCGACGAGGTCATCCTGACCGACGGCGCGACCGAGGCCCTGTCGGCAACATTTATGGCCATGCTCAACCCCGGCGACGAGGTTATTATCCCCACGCCGGCCTTTGGCCTGTACGAGAGCATCGTCGTGGCCAACCACGCCAAAGCGGTCTTTTTGGATACGGAGCCCGCGCAATTTCAGATTGACGAGGAAGCGCTTCGCGCCTGCGTGACGCCGGCGACTAAGGCCATCGTCATCTGCACGCCCAACAATCCTACGGGCTGTATCCTCGACGCGGCATCGCTCGACGCCGTGGCACACGTGGCAGAGCAGGCGGGCATCTACGTAATCTGCGACGACGTATATAACCGCCTGGTCTATGTGGATGGCTATGAGCGCTTTGCCCAGCGCCACCCGGAGCTACGCGAGCAGACGGTGGTCATCGAGAGCTTCTCCAAGCCATGGGCTATGACCGGCTGGCGCCTGGGTTGGCTCGCAGCTGCAGCCCCCGTCATCGCCGAGATCGCAAAGGCCCACCAATACTTAGTATCGAGCGCCGTCTCCTTTGAGATGGACGCCGCAGCTCGAGCCCTGACCGTCGACCCAACCCCCATGCTCAAAGTCTACCGAGCTCGCCGCGAACGCGTGCTCGCAGCCTTAGACACCATGGGCCTCGACGTAGTGGAACCAGCCGGCGCCTTCTACGCTTTCCCCAGCATCAAACAATTCGGCCTAACAAGCGAAGACTTCTGCATCAAAGCCATCAAAGAAGCCAACGTAGCCCTAGTCCCCGGAGACTGCTTCGGCACCGAAGGCCACGTCCGCTTAAGCTACTGCGTCTCCGACCAAGATCTGGACGAAGGCCTCCGCCGCCTGTCCAACTTCGTGTCAACCCTATAGCCCACCGGGACCCAAAACCATCAGCCCACCGACCCAAGCATTATGAGTGGGGCGCGCCGGCCAACGGAAAACCGGGCTGCCCCATAGTTGACGCAGGCCGCGCCGCCGAAGGCCAGGCGCAAGGTTTTCGTAGATTCCGCACGAGCCGAAGGCCACTTAATGTGGCCTTCGTGCGAGCCCAGGACTTGACCGAGCGAAAACCTTGCGCCTGGCCTTCGGCGGAGCGTGCCGGATGGTGGAATTGTGTGCAGCCCGGTTTTCCGTTGACCGACGCCGGGGTCCCCGCCATAATACTTTCGGTTCACGCACGAATCCGCTGCCAGAGACAGCCGGTGCAAACGGGCATTGCCCGCGAGCTCAATGGGATATCCCGCCAGCCGAGGTGGTCGAGTAGATATGTCTTCTCGCCCCCGTCGCTCATGCAGCGCGGGGGCTTTCTTTTTGGACATGCCCCCGTCACGTCCTTGTGGCGGACCGTGCCCGGAAAGAATTCGAGGAGGTGTAATTCATGCCCCAGCAGTACAAAATCGACAAGGTTGCAGAGATCGAGTCCCGTATCGCCGAGAATGCCGGTCTGTTCGTCGTCAACTACAACGGTCTGACGGTTAAGCAGGCTCAGGAGCTGCGTCATCAGCTTCGCGAGTGCGGCGCCGAGATGAAGGTCTACAAGAACAACCTGGTCAAGATCGCTCTCAAGAACCAGGAGCAGCCCGAGCTCGACGAGATCCTCGCCGGCCCCGTCGCTTATGTGTTCTACGAGACCGAGCCGGTCGAGGCCGCTAAGACCCTTAAGGACTTCTCCGCTAAGTCCAAGGGCGTCCTTGAGATTAAGGGCGGTATCTCCGACGGCAAGGCCGTTTCCGCTGATGATGTTAAGGCTATCGCCGAGCTGCCCACCAAGGACCAGCTTCTCGGCCAGATCGCCGGTCTCATCTCCGGTTTCGCTCGCGACATCGCTGTCTGCGTCAACGGCGTTTCCTCTGGTCTCGCTCGTTCGATCCAGCAGGTCTCCGAGCAGAAGGCAGCCTAGTCGCTGTTTTCACCCGCGGCGGCAACGCCGCACCCCTGGCGCATTCGCGCCGTGTTTTAACTGATCTCCGTGCACAGACACGGAAACCGAAAGGACTTAGAAATGGCTAAGCTTACCACCGATGAGATCATCGATGCTCTTAAGGAAATGACCCTTCTCGAGGCTTCCGAGCTCGTTAAGGCTATCGAGGACACCTTCGGCGTTTCCGCCGCTGCTCCTGCCGCTGTTGTCGCCGCTCCCGCTGCTGGCGCTGCTGAGGCCGAGGAGAAGACCGAGTTTGACGTCGTGCTCGAGGGCTTCGGCGACAACAAGATCCAGGTCATCAAGGCCGTCCGTGAGCTCACCAACCTTGGCCTGAAGGAGGCCAAGGAGGTCGTCGAGAGCGCTCCCAAGGCTGTTCTCGAGGGCGCCAAGAAGGAGGACGCCGAGGCTGCCAAGGAGAAGCTCGAGGCTGCTGGCGCTGCTGTCACCCTCAAGTAATCAGGCTTTCTCGCCAGATTTCTTTCCAGACGGGGTTCGCATTGCGAGCCCCGTCTTTTTTGTTTTGGCCCCTCATTCCCATTGCTCGGCACGCAGAACACCGCTGTCTTCGCCGTGCCAATCCCGTTACCGCTGGGGCATAAAATTGCACCATTCGAGCAATAATTTGCGTTGACCTGCTGAAGAATTGCGTTTGCCTTACGGCGACGTATGTCTCCGGCGGTAAGATACTTCGGTATCGCAATTTGGTCTGCGGCCGCCGTGCCGCACGCATAGGGCGCATTCTGCGCCTGCGAAAGGATCCTTGAATAACATGAAGGCAATCATCCCCGCCGCCGGCCTTGGCACGCGTTTTCTGCCTGGCACTAAGTGCACGCCCAAAGAGATGCTGCCGGTTCTCGACAAGCCGGTCATTCAGTATGTCGTTGAGGAGGCACTCGACCCCGAGGAGGTCGACGACGCCATCATCGTTACCTCTCCCGGTAAGCCCGAGCTGCTGAGCTACTTCCAGCCCGACCGTTCGCTCGAGAACCTGCTGCGCGAGCGCGGCAAGAACGCCTATGCCGATGCCGTCGCCCACGCTGGCGGTATGCCGGTCGACTTCCGCTATCAGTACGAGCCCAAGGGTCTCGGCCATGCCATTCGCTCGGCGGCCGATGCTGTGGCGGGGGAGAACTTCCTGGTTCTTCTGGGCGACTACGTTGTGCCCAACCATGACATTTGCGACAAGATGCTTGCCGTCTCCAAGGAGCATGGCGGCGCTTCGGTTATCGCTGTTGCCGCGTGTGCTCCCGAGGAGGTCAGCCGCTATGGCGTTATCGCCGGCGAGCGCGTGGGCTCCCTCGAGGGCGCTGAGGGCGTTGGCGATGCCGAGCCTGGCGCCGTGTGGCGTATCGGCGGCTTGGTGGAGAAGCCTGCTCCCGAGGCTGCGCCTTCTAACCTTTACATCGTCGGACGCTATCTGCTGAGCCCGCTGGTCATGGAGCTGCTTGCCGACCAGCAGGCCGGCAAGGGCGGCGAGATTCAGCTCACTGACGCCATGGCCCGCTCGCTCGACCGCGAGGCTATGTACGCTGTCGTCATCGACCCGCTCTCGGGCTACGACACCGGTACCCCGTCTGGCTGGATGGCCACCAACGCCCTCATGGCTGCAAGCGATCCTCGCTTTGCCGATGCCTTCTGGGATGCCATCGACGAGCGCGGCGGCTTGATGCGCAAGTAAACAGCGCTTACGGGTGCGGACTTCGGTCTGCACCCGTTTTTTTGCGAAGTGCCGCTTAGCTCCGGAAAGTGCGACCCACAATTTGATCGAATTCTGGGATGCGCTTTCCGGCTGAGGACCCTAGCGGAAAGCGCATCCCAGAATATCGGCTCAGGACGGGATACAGTTTCCCAAACGGGGCTCAATCGGAAACTACGACCCAGTTTGAGGCCTCAAAACGGGACGCAGTTTCCGCCCGATCAGCCTTCGTCGCCATTCCGCCATTCAACGACGCGCATCAGCAACTCTGTTCACAGAAAATATATGAACATATGTTCGATATACACATATCTACCTGCGCATTTTCTGTCGAAAAACTTTGCTACTCCAAAAACACAATCGCGTCAAGGCTTTTCTTGCCCAACGGTCGGTACCTGATAAACTATTAGGTTGCGATAACTGGCGAAGCTATGCCTCGCCAACCCACCGAGCATTTCCGTGAAGGAGGAAAAACCTGGTGACCTACGCATACACTGCCACTGAGCGCAAGCGCGTCAGCTTCGGGAAAATCCCGGAGGCCATGGAGCTCCCCAACCTTATCTCTGTTCAAAGGGAATCCTTTGAGCGTTTTAAGGACGAGGGCCTTCGTGAGGCGTTTAAGGAATCCAGCCCCATCCAGAGCCAGAACCATGTTCTCGAGGTTACCTTCGGCGAGCATCAGTTTGGCGACCCCGCGCATACCGTCGAGGAGTGCCGCGAGAAGGATATGACCTATCAGGCTCCGCTTCTGACCGACGTCCGTCTCACCAACAAGGAGACCGGCGAGATCAAGGAGCAGCTCGTCTTTATGGGCGACTTCCCCATGATGACCGATCAGGGCACCTTCATCATCAACGGTACCGAGCGTATCGTCGTCTCGCAGCTCGTCCGTTCCCCGGGCGTGTACTTCAGCTCCGAGATGGATTCGGGCAAGCAGATCTACAAGGCTCAGATCATCCCGTCCCGCGGTGCCTGGCTTGAGTTTGAGGTTGACAAGCGCGACCAGCTCATGGTCTCCATCGACCGTAAGCGCAAGCAGAGCGCCACGATGTTCCTGCGCGCCCTTGGCATCGCCGTCACCAACGACGACATTATCGAGCTGCTCGGCAACTCCGATGTGATCAAGCGCACCCTCGAGCGCGATACCGCCCTTACCCGCGAGGATGCTCTTATCGAGATCTACCGTCGCCTGCGCCCGGGCGAGCCTCCCACCGTGGATGCTTCCCGCAGCCTGCTCGAGGGCCTGCTCTTCAACCCGCAGCGCTACGACCTGGCCCGCGTCGGTCGCTACAAGGTCAACAAGAAGCTCAACCTCACTACCGAGGAAGAGGTCACGGTGCTCACCGACGAGGATATCGTCGCTACGCTGCGCTACCTCCTGTCCCTCGCTGCCGGCGAGCAGGGCTTCAAGGTTGACGACATCGACCACTTTGGCAACCGCCGTATCCGCACCGTCGGCGAGCTCGTCGCCAACCAGTTCCGTATCGGCATGAGCCGTATGGAGCGCGTCGTCCGTGAGCGCATGAGCTCCCAGGACATCGACGAGATTACCCCGCAGTCGCTCATCAACATCCGCCCGATCGTGGCCTCCATCAAGGAGTTCTTCGGTTCCTCGCAGCTCTCGCAGTTCATGGACCAGGCGAACCCTCTGACCGGTCTGACCCACAAGCGCCGTCTGTCCGCACTCGGCCCTGGCGGTCTTGCCGGCCACAAGTCGGGCTCCAGCCGCCGCACCAACGTGCCGACGGCCGTCCGCGACGTTCACAACTCGCACTACAGCCGCATGTGCCCGATCGAGACCCCCGAAGGCCCCAACATCGGCCTGATCGGCTCGCTTGCCCTCTACGCCCGCGTCAACGAGTATGGCTTCATCGAGGCCCCGTTCCGCCGCGTCGAGAACGGCGTTGCCACCGACCAGATCGACTGGATGACCGCTGACGAGGAAGAGAAGCACGTTATCGCGCCGGCCAACACGCCGCTCGATCCCAAGACCAACGAGTTCATCACGACCGATGCCGAGGGCAAGATCGTCCGTCCGCATTCCGTGATCGCCCGTACCCGCGACTTCGACGGCTCCTTCGGCGCTCCCGCCGACGTGCCCGTCGAGGATGTCGACTACATGGACGTCTCGCCGCGCCAGATGCTCTCCGTCGCAGCCACGCTGATCCCGTTCCTCGAGCACGACGACGCTAAGCGTACGCTCATGGGCGCCAACATGCAGCGTCAGGCCGTGCCGCTGGTTCACCCCGCCGCTCCCTATGTCGGTACCGGCATGGAGCGTCGCGCCGCCCTGGACTCTGGCGAGGTCACCCTGGCCAAGAACGCCGGCGAGGTCATCTTTGCCGACGCCTCCAAGATTATCGTCAAGCATGCCGGCGGCATGGACGAGTATCACCTGGCCAAGTACCAGCGCTCCAACCAGTCCACCTGCATCAACCACCGCCCGCTCGTGCGCGTCGGCGACACCGTTGAGCAGGGTGAGCCTCTGGCCGACGGTCCTTCGACCGATCACGGCGAGCTCGCACTGGGCCAGAACCTCACCGTGGCCTACATGCCGTGGGAAGGCTTCAACTACGAGGACGGTATCGTCGTGTCCGAGCGCCTGGTGGCCGAGGACCTGCTGACGACCATCAACATCACCCGTCACGAGATCGACGCCCGCGATACCAAGCTCGGCCCCGAGGAGATCACTCGCGAGATCCCGAACCTCTCCGAGGACATGCTTGCCAACCTCGATGAGGACGGCATCATCCGCATCGGCGCTGAGGTCGGCCCTGGCGACATCCTGGTCGGCAAGGTTACCCCTAAGGGCGAGAGCGCTCTGACTGCCGAGGAGCGCCTGCTGCGCGCCATCTTCGGTGCCAAGGCTCACGACGTTCGCGACACTTCCCTTAAGATGCCTCACGGCGCTTACGGCCGCGTCATCGACGTCGTCCGCTTTAGCCGCGAGAACGGCGACGACCTGGCCCCCGGCGTCAACGAGCAGGTGCGCGTCTACGTCGCCCAGCGTCGTAAGATCCAGCAGGGCGATAAGATTGCCGGCCGCCACGGCAACAAGGGTGTTATCTGTAACGTTCTGCCGGTCGAGGACATGCCCTACATGGCTGACGGTACCCCGATCGACGTTATCCTCAACCCGCTGGGCGTTCCTTCGCGTATGAACGTCGGCCAGCTGCTCGAGTGCCACCTTGGCTGGGCTGCTGCCTGCGGTTGGGATACCGAGGATGCCGATTCCGACAAGTACGTCCCCGGTCCGTTCTTTACCGCGACGCCCGTCTTCGACGGCGCCAAGGAGGACGAGATCGCCGAGGTCATCCGTCGTGCCAACAAGAACATGCTCAACAAGGCCACCGCTGCCTTTGGCGATCACATGCGCCCCGAGTTTGTCACCCAGCTTGACGAGCGCGGAAAGACCCGCCTGTTTGACGGCCGCACCGGCGAGGAGTTCCGCGAGCCCATTACCGTGGGCACGTCCTACATCCTCAAGCTCGGTCACATGGTCGACGACAAGATCCACGCCCGTTCGACTGGCCCTTACAGCCTGGTTACCCAGCAGCCGCTGGGCGGCAAGGCCCAGTTCGGCGGCCAGCGCTTCGGCGAGATGGAAGTTTGGGCACTGTACGCATACGGTGCTTCCAACGTCCTGCAGGAGATCCTGACCGTCAAGTCCGACGATACCGTGGGCCGCGTCAAGACCTACGAGTCCATCGTCAAGGGCGAGAACGTCCCGGTTCCGGGTATCCCCGAGTCCTTCAAGGTTCTCGTCAAGGAGATCCGCTCCCTCGCACTGGACATCGAGCCCATGCGCGATGCCGACGAGGACGCCTCCGCCCCTGTGACCGCCGAGGAGACCTCTGCCCTCGATGACCTGGCTGCGCTCGCCGGCGTTGACGCCGACGTCGAGGCCCAGGATGCCGAGACCGCCGAGGCACCCGAGGCTGTCGCCGCCACGACCACTGATAAGGAGTAGTTGACTGTGGCAGATTTCGAAGCTACTGAATTTGACTCGGTAAAGATCTCCCTTGCCTCCGCCGACCGGATCCGTTCCTGGTCGCACGGTGAGGTCAAGAAGCCGGAGACCATCAATTACCGCACCCTCAAGCCCGAGAAGGACGGCCTGTTCTGCGAGAAGATCTTCGGTCCCGCCAAGGACTGGGAGTGCTCCTGCGGCAAGTACAAGGGCATCCGCTTTAAGGGCATCGTCTGCGAGCGCTGCGGCGTCGAGGTCACCTCGGCCAAGGTGCGTCGCGACCGCATGGGCCATATCGAGCTCGCCGCTCCCGTGTCCCACATCTGGTACTTCAAGAGCCCCACGAGCTTCCCGATGAGCCGTATGCTCGACATCAAGTCCAAGGACCTCGAGAAGGTTCTGTACTTTGCCAGCTACATCATCACCGAGGTCGACTACGAGGCTCGCGAGGCCGACGCCGACGACCTGCGCGAGGAGCTCGCTGCCGATCTGGAAGAGATCGACGCCGAGTGCGCCCGCCAGATCGAGTCCCTCAAGGAGCAGGGCAACCCCGAGAACTTTGACGAGTTCTCCGACGAGGAGCCGCTGACCCCCGAGGAGATCGCCTCCGGCATCGTCGACATCGAGGAAGAGTGCAAGGACGAGAAGCAGCTCCGCACGGACGCCTTCAACGCCTTCATGAAGCTCACCGAGCGCGACCTCATCTCCGATGAGCCGCTGTTCCGCGAGATGACCCGTTACTACTCCATGTACTTCAAGGGTGGCATGGGTGCCGAGGCCGTCCGCGACCTGCTCGCTGCCATCGACCTCCCCTCCGAGGCCGAGAAGCTCAAGGCCATCATCGCCGACGAGGACTCCCAGAAGCAGAAGCGCGAGAAGGCCGTCAAGCGCCTCGAGGTCGTTGACGCCTTCCTGAAGGGCGGCAACAGCCCCGCGAACATGATTCTGGATGTCATCCCGGTCATTCCGCCCGATCTGCGCCCGATGGTCCAGCTCGACGGCGGCCGCTTTGCCGCGTCCGACCTCAACGACCTGTATCGTCGCGTGATCAACCGTAACAACCGACTCAAGCGCCTGCTCGACCTGGACGCCCCTGCGATCATCGTGAACAACGAGAAGCGCATGCTCCAGGAGTCCGTGGACGCCCTGTTCGACAACGGCCGCCGTGGGCGCCCGGTCTCTGGCCGTGGTGGTCGCCCGCTCAAGTCGCTCGCCGAGGCCCTCAAGGGCAAGCAGGGTCGTTTCCGCCAGAACCTGCTGGGCAAGCGTGTCGACTACTCTGGCCGTTCGGTAATCGTTACCGACCCCAAGCTGCTGCTGCACCAGTGCGGTCTGCCCAAGACCATGGCGCTGGAGCTCTTCAAGCCCTTCGTCATGAAGCGCCTGGTCGAGCTTGGCAAGGTCGAGAACATCAAGGGCGCCAAGCGCGCTATCGACCGCGGTGCCACCTTTGTGTGGGACATCCTCGAAGAGGTCATCGACGGTCGTGTCGTGCTGCTCAACCGTGCACCGACCCTGCACCGTCTGTCCATCCAGGCCTTTGAGCCGGTGCTGGTCGAGGGCAAGGCTATCCACCTGCACCCGCTGGTCTGCGCGCCCTTCAACGCCGACTTCGACGGCGACCAGATGTCTGTCCACGTGCCGCTGTCCAGCCAGGCTCAGGCCGAGGCCCGCGTGCTCATGCTCTCTGCGAACAACCTGCGCTCGCCGGCGTCCGGCAAGCCGGTCAACATCCCCTCGCAGGACATGATCATTGGTGTGTACTACCTGACCCAGGTCCGCGACGGTCTGCCGGGCGAGAACCACGTGTTCTCGAGCTTCGACGACGCGTTGCACGCCTATGACTGCCGCTCCGAGGTCGATATGCAGGCCAAGATTCAGGTCCGCGTGTCCGCCGAGAACGCCAACGTCATCAACGAGGACGGCACCCGTATCTTCCGCGTCAAGAACGGCAAGAACGAGTTCGTCGACTACGATGTCACCGGTAACAAGACCGCACGCTTCGAGACTTCTATCGGCCGTATCATCTTCAACCGCCAGTGCCTGCCCGAAGACTACGAGTTCATGAACTACAAGATGGTCAAGGGCGATGTGGCCAAGCTGGTTGCCGACTGCTGCGATCGTTACCCCGAGGCCAAGGTAGGCCCGATCCTCGACTCTATCAAGTACTCCGGCTTCCACTACGCTACCCGCGCCGGCCTCACCATCTCGGTATGGGACGCTCTCATCCCTGCCGAGAAGCAGGAGCTGCTCGACCGCGCCCAGGCCAACGTCGACCAGATCAACGAGTACTTCGAGGAGGGCTTCATCAACGAGACGGAGCGCCACATCGAAGTCGTTAACGAGTGGACCGCTTGTACCGATAAGGTCGCAGCGCTCATGCTCGACATGTTCGACGAGGAGAACCCGCTGTACATGATGGCCGACTCCGGCGCCCGTGGTTCTAAGACCCAGCTGCGTCAGCTCGGCGGCATGCGTGGCCTGATGGCAGATATGTCCGGCGAGACGATCGACCTTCCCATTAAGGCGAACTTCCGCGAGGGCCTGCTGCCGCTCGAGTACTTCATTTCGACCTACGGCGCCCGTAAGGGCCTGGTCGATACCGCATCCCACACCTCGGACTCTGGCTACCTGACCCGTCGTCTGGTCGACGTGGCCCAGGACGTCATCGTCCGCGAGGAGGACTGCGGTACGCACGAGGGCGTCACCTACAACCTCATCATTCCCGGCACCACCGACCTCAACACCGATCTTGTCGGCCGTTGCTTTATTGAGGACGTCGTGGCTCCCGATGGCACCGTGCTCTTTGAGCAGGACGGCTATATCGAGAAGGTCGCCGACATCCAGAAGATGGTCGATGCGGGCCTTAAGAAGGTCAAGCTTCGCGCGCTGCTCACCTGCCGCTCCAAGTACGGCGTGTGCCAGAAGTGCTACGGCTGGGATCTTTCCACCCGTCGTCCGGTCGCCATCGGTACCGCAGTCGGCATTATTGCCGCCCAGTCCATCGGCGAGCCCGGTACGCAGCTTACGATGCGTACCATTCACTCCGGCGGCGTCGCTGGCGTCGACGATATTACGCAGGGTCTGCCTACGGTCAGCCGTATGTTCGATATCGTCGGCAACGTCAACGAGAAGATCCTGGGTCGCGAGGCCGAGCTGGCTCCGTACTCCGGCCACCTCTCGATTAAGCCCGAGAAGTCCGAGTACGTGCTGACGCTCACCGACTCCGAGGATCACACCCGTGTCCTCGACGAGCGTCGCGTCCCCGCTTCGGTGCGCTTTATGCCCGAGATCGAGGACGGCTGCGAGGTTCGCGCCGGCGACCAGATCACCAAGGGCTTCGTCAACTTCCGCAACCTGCGCAAGCTGACCGACATCGAGTCGACGATGCACACCTTCGTCGAGAGCGTCAAGGACGTCTACACCAGCCAGGGCGTCGACCTGAACGACAAGCACATCGAGGTGCTCGCACGTCAGATGCTGCGTCGCGTTCAGATCACCAACCCCGGCGACTCCAAGTACCTGCTTGGTCAGTACGTCGACCGCTACGAGTTCGCCGACGAGGTCGAGCGCGTTGCCCGTCTGGGCGGTCAGGCTCCCGTGGCTGAGCCCGTCATCTTGGGTACGCTCAAGGTTGCGTCCAACATCGACTCCTGGCTGTCGAGCGCTTCGTTCATCCGTACCGCCGGCGTCCTTACCGAGGCTGCTATTGAGGGCAAGGTCGACCACCTGCTCGACCTTAAGTCCAACGTCATCGTCGGTAAGAAGATCCCGGCTGGTACCGGCCTCAAGCCGTACGCTAACGCCAAGCTGACGTATCGCACGGCCGACGGCTACGTGGACATCGATGGTCCGGCTTCGCCCAACGCCAAGTCACTGCCCGAGTGGGCTCCCGTGGAGCTCAAGGACCTGGACGAGCGGCTCCCACAGCAGCTCGACTGGGCCGGCTACGACGAGTTTGGCGGTGCCGACGGTTCGTTCACCCGCAACGGCCACACCATCTCCGCCGAGAAGGCTCGCCTGTACCTGTTCGACGACCTGGGCGTGTCGCAGCGCTGGACCAACAAGTTCAGTGAGGTCGGCATCGAGACGGTCGGCGACCTGGTTGGCAAGTCCGAGGAGGATCTGCTGCGCATCGATGGCATCGGTGCTAAGGCGATCGAGGAGCTCCGTGACGGCCTCGAGGCCCACGACCTGCTCTACATCCTCGAGAACAACGACGACGTTGCCGACGAGGAAGACCTTTCGCAGCTGCTGCAGATGGTCTTTAGCCCCGACGGTCCGGATGACATCCTGCTGGGCACCTCCGCTCCGACGCATCACGCTGATGCCGACGAGGAGCTCCTGGGCGCCCCGATCGACGACAAGAAGGCTTCCGCCAACGGTGCCATCAACGAGGACATGGCTTCCCTCGACGAGCTGCTCAACCAGCTCGTGGACACCGACGACGCCGAAGAGGCCAAGGACAACGACGGGGAGTAATTTCCTAGTACGTTAACCGCCCTTCCAAAGACCCGTTTCCCAACAGGGGAGCGGGTCTTTTTTGTCGAGGAACGTTGCCCCGACGAGTACGTAAGATTTCCGGGACGGGCGGCATAAGGGTTAAGTTTGTCACGAGTTCCGCACGAGCCGGAGGCCACTTAATGTGGCCTCCGTGCGAGCCAGGACTGTAGAGCAGCAAACTTAACCCCAGGGCCGCCCGTCCCGGAAATCCGCCCTCGCGCACAGGAGGGGATTCCTTTTGTGTAGGCTTTGCGGAAATGTGGCTATTTTAGGATACGCCCGGCGGCGTGGTCTGTTGACGACACAGCTAACGGCACGTATCCTATCGAACTGCGTGTTTCGTAGGGGGATGCTGACCCCTCGATTCAAGCCGTTGCACTTTACAGAAAGCTGGAATCATTCGAGAAGGAGTACGCTTTGCCTACTATTAACCAGCTGGTTCGCCAGGGCCGTCGTTCCGCGCCCAAGAAGTCCAAGAACGCTGCTCTGCAGCACAACTCCCAGAAGCGCGGCGTGTGCACCCGCGTCTTCACCACGAGCCCCAAGAAGCCGAACTCGGCTCTTCGTAAGGTTGCCCGTGTTCGCCTCGTCAACGGCATCGAAGTTACTGCTTACATTCCGGGTGAGGGCCACAACCTGCAGGAGCACTCCATCGTGCTCGTCCGCGGCGGTCGTGTTCGTGACCTCCCTGGTGTCCGTTATCACGTCATCCGTGGCGCCTACGATGCTGCTCCGGTCCAGAACCGTATGCAGGCCCGTTCCAAGTACGGTGCTAAGCGCCCCAAGGCCAAATAAGCCAGATAACGTTTTGATACTTTCGCCGTGTGCCGCCTAAGCGCCGCACGGTAGACACTTAAGGAGATTTCACATGCCGCGTCGTGCAGCAGCTAATCGTCGTGAGGTTCAGCCTGACGCCGTTTACAACAACCGCCTGGTGACTCAGCTCATCAACAAGGTCCTTCTTGACGGCAAGAAGGCCACCGCTGAGCGCATCGTTTACACCGCTTTCGAGATCGTTGCCGAGAAGTCCGAGGGTGGCGACGCTCTCGCTACCTTCAAGAAGGCTATGGACAACGTCAAGCCCACGCTCGAGGTTAAGCCCAAGCGTGTCGGTGGCGCTACCTATCAGGTCCCGATGGAGGTCAACTCCCGTCGTTCCACTGCTCTGGGCATCCGCTGGATCGTCAACTTCTCCCGCGCTCGCAAGGAGAAGACCATGGCTGAGCGTCTCGCAAACGAGATTCTGGACGCTTCCAACGGCCTGGGCGCTTCCGTCAAGAAGCGTGAGGACGTCTTCAAGATGGCCGAGGCCAACCGCGCGTTCTCTCACTATCGTTGGTAAGTTAAGGTAAGGAACTAACATGGCTAAGGCTAAGCACAAGCTTTCCGATACCCGTAACATCGGCATCATGGCCCACATCGATGCCGGTAAGACCACCACGACCGAGCGTATTCTTTACTACACCGGTAAGACCCACAAGATCGGTGAGGTCCATGAGGGCGCTGCCACCATGGACTGGATGGTTCAGGAGCAGGAGCGCGGCGTAACCATTACCTCCGCTGCTACCACGTGCTTCTGGAACAAGGACGGTAAGGACTACCGCATCCAGATCATCGACACCCCGGGCCACGTTGACTTCACCGCCGAGGTCGAGCGCTGCCTGCGCGTCCTCGATGGCGCTGTCGCCGTCTTCGACGCCGTTGCCGGCGTCCAGCCCCAGTCTGAGACCGTTTGGCGTCAGGCTTCTACCTTCAACGTTCCCCGCATCGCCTTCATCAACAAGTATGACCGCGTGGGCGCTGACTTCTTCAACGCTATCGAGACCATGAAGGATCGTCTCGACGCTAACGCCGTGGCCGCTCAGGTCCCGATGGGCGCCGAGGACAACTTCTGGGGCGTCATCGACCTGGTCACCATGACTGCATGGGACTTCAAGGCCGACGAGAAGGGCATGACCTACCCCGAGCCGATGGATGAGATCCCGGCTGAGTTCGCCGACATCGCTGCCACCAAGCGCGAGGAGCTCCTCGACGCCGCTGCCAGCTTTGACGACGAGCTCATGGAGAAGATCCTCATGGAGGAGGACTTCACCGTCGAGGAGCTCAAGGCTGCTCTGCGCAAGGGCGTTCTGGCCAACGAGCTCAACCTCGTCTTTGTGGGCTCCGCCTACAAGAACAAGGGCGTTCAGGAGCTGCTCGACGCTGTCGTCGACTACCTGCCCAGCCCCCTCGACGTTGAGGCCGTCACCGGTACCGATCCGGAAACCGGCGAGGAGATCGTGCGTCATCCCTCCTTCGACGAGCCCTTCTCCGGCCTGGTCTTCAAGATCATGACCGACCCGTTCGTCGGTAAGCTCACCTACGTCCGCGTTTATTCCGGTCGCGCCGAGTCCGGCTCCTACGTGGTCAACGCCTCCAACGGTCAGCGCGAGCGCCTCGGCCGCATCCTCGAGATGAACGCCGCCGAGCGTATCGACCGTGACGACGCTTGCGCCGGTGACATCGTCGCCTGCGTCGGCTTCAAGAACTCCACCACCGGTGACACCCTGTGCGCCGAGGGCAAGGAGATCGTCCTCGAGAAGATCGAGTTCGCTAAGCCCGTTATCGACGTTGCCATCGAGCCCAAGACCAAGGCCGAGCAGGACAAGATGTCCCTGGCTCTGACCAAGCTCGCCGAGGAGGATCCGACCTTCACGGTGTCCACCAACCACGAGACCGGCCAGACCATCATCGCCGGCATGGGCGAGCTGCACCTCGAGATCATCGTTGACCGTCTGCTCCGTGAGTTCAAGGTTGACGCTAACGTCGGTAAGCCCCAGGTTGCCTACCGCGAGACCGCTGGTCACGACGTCGAGAGGGCTGAGGGCAAGTTCGTCCGTCAGTCCGGCGGTCGCGGTCAGTACGGCCACGCCGTCATCAAGCTCGAGAAGATGGAGGAGGGCTTCGGCTACGAGTTCGTCAACGCTATCGTCGGCGGCGTCGTGCCCAAGGAGTACATCCCGTCCATCGACAAGGGCATCCAGGAGGCCCTGAACACCGGTGTTATCGCCGGCTTCCCGGTCCTCGACGTTAAGGTCACCCTGTTCGACGGTTCTTACCACGAGGTCGACTCCTCCGAGGCCGCCTTCAAGATCGCCGGTTCCATGGCTATCAAGGACGCCCTCAAGAAGTCCGATCCGCAGCTGCTCGAGCCGATCATGGCTGTCGAGGTCGAGACCCCCGAGCAGTACATGGGCGACGTTATGGGCAACCTCTCCGGTCGCCGCGGCAAGATCGAGGGCATGGAGGATCGCAAGAACACCAAGCTCATCCGTGCCAAGGTGCCGCTGGGCGAGATGTTCGGTTACGCTACCGACCTTCGCTCCCAGACCCAGGGCCGTGCATCCTACACGATGCAGTTCGACTCTTATGAGCCTGCGCCCAAGTCCATCGTGGACGAGGTCATGAGCAAGAACGCCTAAGTTCGAGCTCCCTGTTACGTAATCCGCGAGAACATCTCTCGCACTCTTTGGAGGTTTAAGTTGGCTACCCAGAAGATCCGCATTCGCCTCAAGGGCTATGATCACGAGGTCGTCGATCAGTCCGCGAAGCTCATCGTCGAGACCGCTCAGAAGACCGGCGCTCGCGTTTCCGGTCCTGTCCCCCTGCCCACCGAGCGCAACCTCTACACGGTCATCCGCTCGCCGCACAAGGACAAGGACTCCCGTGAGCAGTTCGAGATGCGCACCCACAAGCGCCTCATCGACATCCTCGACCCCACCTCGGGCACCGTTGATTCGCTTATGCGTCTCGACCTCCCCGCTGGCGTCGACATCGACATCAAGCTCTAAGCTTTTTGCTCGATAGTGCGATTTGTAAGGCCGCAGCCCTAAGGGTTGCGGCCTTTTTTGTATCGATGGGGTAAAGGGTCTACACTACTGAGCTATTCGACAAACGAGTGTATGAGTAAAACTGTTGGGGGCAGATATAGATGGTCGAGTGGATCGTTCGTCGTGCGCAGGGCGACCGTGCGCGCGTGGGCACGTTGACGGGCGTGGTGTGTATTCTCGCCAATGTGGCACTATGCGCTGCGAAGGGTGCAATTGGCGTGCTGTCGGGATCGGTTTCGATTGTGGCGGACGCCATGAACAACCTGTCCGATGCCAGCTCAAACATCGTGAGCGTGCTTGGCTTTAAGCTGGCGGGCAAGCCGGCAGACCCCGAGCATCCTTACGGCCATGGCCGCTACGAGTATCTCTCGGGTCTGGTCGTGGCGGCGCTCGTGCTGCTCATCGGCCTCGAACTGGTGAAGTCCTCGTTTGAGCGCATCGTCCACCCCGAACCCGTCGAGTTCTCGCTTGCCCTGGTGGCAGTCTTGGCGCTTTCGATGGTTGTTAAACTGTGGATGGCGGCCCTCAACCAAAAGCTCGGTGACCGTATTGAGTCTGAGACGCTGCATGCGACCGCGCAGGATTCCAAGAACGATGTCCTTGCCACAGGCGCCGTGTTAGCGTGCGCAATTGTTTCGCAGGTGACGCATATCAATCTTGATGCTTGGGTCGGCCTTGCCGTTGGCGCCTATATTGGCTGGAGCGGTTTTGAGCTCATCCAGGATACGGTGAGCCCGCTTTTGGGTCAGGCGCCCGATCCCAAGCTGGTCGAACATATTCGCGGCAAGATCATGAGCTACCCTGGCGTTTTGGGCGTTCATGACCTAATGGTTCACGACTACGGCCCGGGCAGGAAGTTCGCAAGCGCTCACGCCGAGATGGCGGCCGAGGCCAGCCCGCTGGAAAGTCATGACACGCTCGATAACATTGAACAGGCATTTAGGGACGAAGACGACATGATTGTCACGCTTCACTACGATCCCATCGTGACCGATGACCCCAAGGTGGCGAGCATGCGCTTGCGCATTCACGCCATGGCCCAACAGATCGATAGCCGCCTTTCGATTCATGACCTGCGCTGTGTGCCGGGTCCTACGCACACTAACGTGATCTTTGACTGCGTGCGTCCCTCGGATTTGGGCATGGGGGCCGATGAGCTCAAGCACGCGTTGGCCCAGAGGGTCGAATCGGAATTTCCCAAGTCGATTGCCAAGATTACGATCGACGATGACTACGTAGGGCATACCCACGAGTAGGTCTGCGCCGGCAAAGCACGTTATACAGAAGGGGAGAATATGAAGAGGCTGTATCTGCTCCGCCACGGCCAGACGGAATTCAACGTCAAAAAGCTCGTCCAGGGTCGCTGTGATTCACCGCTTACCGATTTGGGCCGTCAACAGGCCCAAGCGGCAGCCGAATGGCTCAAAGCCCACGGCGTCGTCCCCGACAAAGTGGTCTCATCGCCTTTAGGCCGAGCCATGGACACGGCAAGTCTCGTCGCATGCGAGATCCTCGGTCCGGATGCCACTGTCGAGCCCTGCGAAGGCATCATCGAGCGCGGCTATGGAACCTTCGAGGAAGGCCCGCACGACGCATTGCCTACCGACGTTTGGGATCCAGGCGAGGATTTGGTCCCCTTCGGAGGAGAAGGAAGCCGCGCGCTGCAAGAACGCATGGTAGACACCCTCACCAATCTCATGGGCGCCGAGGGCATCGAAACCCTTCTAGCAGTAAGCCACGGCAGCGCCAGCCGCCAATTCATCAAGGCTGCAGCTCCAGAGGGCTTCGAGCTCCCAGCAAAACTCCCCAACTGCGCCATTATGATCTTCGATTTCGACGATGCGCGAGAAGAGGACGATACGCCCCAATGCAAGTTCACCTTGCAGCAAATTGTGGATCCCCAACAAAGTCATTAGCTGAGCGAGCAGAGTTAAGCAGACATCAACGTGTCGTTCCCAGTGTGCGGCGGAGGGGGCGGGCCTGAGACATATTAAGGTTGTCGCGAGTTCCGCACGAACAGGAGAGCACTTAATGTGCTCTCCGTCGTGAGCAGGACTGTAGAGCAGCAACCTTAATATGTCTCAGGCCCGCCCCCTCCGCCGCACACTGGGAACGTGCCACGCACTTTACCTGCGTAAACAATGTGAGTGAAATATGAATCTCGATGGATACGCCCGCAGCCGTGTATACTAAACAGCTGTGTGAAACCAGGGGAGTATTCTGGCTGGACAAAATGCCTGCTTAATAGGGTTGTCAGGTAGTTCGGACGCAATACAAGGCTGGGGAGCACGTTGTGTAAGTAGTGGTCCTCTAGGGGCGTACGCTCGGTGGTGTACGCATTGTCCCAAGACCACGCGAGAGTTGGGATCATATCTTGATCAGCATGATTCTCGGCCGCAAGATTGGCATGACCCAGGTTTGGGACGAGAACGACAACGTCGTTCCCGTCACGGTCATCCAGGCTGGCCCCTGCGCTGTCTCGCAGGTTAAAACTCAGGCAACCGACGGCTATGACGCCGTCCAGATCGGTTTCGGCGACATCAAGGCCAAGAACGTGAACAAGCCCATGGCTGGTCACTTCGCCAAGGCCGGCGTCGAGCCTGTCCGCTTCCTTCGTGAGGTCCGCGTCGAGAACGGCGAGGAGCACAAGGTCGGCGAGGTCGTCACCGTCGCTGATTTCGCTGATGTCGAGAAGGTCGACGTCATCGGTACCTCCAAGGGTAAGGGCTTCCAGGGTCGCATCAAGCGCTGGGGTCAGCGCCGCGGTCCTATGACGCATGGTTCTCACTTCCAGCGTCACCCCGGTTCTATCGGTCAGTGCGCCTATCCTGCGCGCGTCCTCAAGGGCGTCAAGATGGCCGGCCACATGGGTAACGAGCGCGTTACCGTCAAGAACCTTTCCGTTGTCCGCATCGATGCCGAGCAGAACCTCATCTTGGTCAAGGGCGCTGTCCCGGGTGCCAAGAATGGTCTCGTCGCCATCCGTATGGCCTAAGGGCCCAGCCCATTTAGCCCAGCGTCATACCAAGGAGAACACTTAAATGGCAAAGTTTGAAGTAAAGAACAGCGAGGGCAAGAAGGTCGCCGAGGCCGAGCTCGCCGCTGAGGTGTACGGCATCGAGCCGAACATCCACGTTATGCACCACATCGTCAAGTGCCAGACTGCCTCTTGGCGTCAGGGCACCCAGTCCGCTAAGGGCCGCTCTGAGGTTTCCGGTGGCGGCAAGAAGCCTTGGCGTCAGAAGGGCACCGGTCGTGCCCGCCAGGGTTCCATCCGTGCTGCCCAGTGGCGTCACGGTGGCGTTGTCTTCGCCCCCAAGCCCCGTTCCTACGCTAAGCGTATGAACAACAAGGAGGTCAAGCTGGCTATGCGCTCTGCGCTGTCCGCCAAGCTGGCCGATGGCGAGCTCGTGCTCGTCGACGACTACGGCTTCGAGAAGCCTTCCACCAAGGCTGCCGTTGCCATGCTCAAGGCTCTTGGCCTTGAGGGCAAGCGTCTGACCATCATCGTTCGCGATGAGGACGTCAACGCCTACCTGTCGTTCCGCAACATTCCCAAGACGTTTATCATCACTGCCGACGAGGCCAACACCTATGATCTCGTCAACAACAACGCTGTGCTGATGCCCGCCGACATCGCCGCTCACTTCGGGGAGGTGCTTGCATAAATGACCGCCCACGAGATCATCATCCGTCCGATCGTGTCCGAGCGTTCTTTCTCCGGCATGGAGCAGAACAAGTACACGTTCGAGGTCGCCAAGGATGCTAACAAGTATCAGATCAAGGACGCTGTCGAGGAGATCTTCGGCGTCAAGGTCGTTCGCGTGAACACCCTGACGGTCAAGCCCAAGACCAAGCGCGTGCGCTATGTCGCCGGCAAGACCCGTTCTTGGAAGAAGGCCATCGTTACGCTGGCCGAGGGCGACACCATCGAGGTCTTTGGCAACCAGGCCTAAGACTCGCTGCTGTTGAGTGAGCTCATGCCTCCCAAATAGGGGAGGCGAGAGCTCAAGGTTTTGGGCGTATAAAATGGACACGCCCGGAACCGTGTATACGTCCGGTGTCATCGCACCCGAGGCAGAACCTCGAATCCCTGTCTGCGATGGCTAACGGATACCTATTGAAAGGGATTGTAATGGCTGTAAAGCACCTTAAGCCGACCTCCGCTGGTAGGCGTTGGCAGACGATCTCCGACTTCTCCGAGATCACCTGCACCAAGCCCGAGAAGTCTCTTCTCGAGCCCCTGCCCAAGAAGGCCGGTCGTAACAACAACGGCCGCATCACCACCCGCCACCAGGGCGGCGGCGTGAAGCGTCGTTACCGCGTGATCGACTTCAAGCGCAACAAGGACGGCGTGCCCGCCAAGGTTGCCACGATCGAGTACGATCCGAACCGTTCCGCTCGCATCGCTCTGCTGCACTATGCTGACGGTGAGAAGCGCTACATCCTGGCCCCCAAGGGCCTCGAGGTCGGTCAGACCGTCATGTCCGGTTCTGACGCCGACATCAAGCCGGGCAACGCTCTGCCCCTCGCCGACATCCCCGTCGGTACGCTCATCCACGCCGTCGAGTTCCAGCCGGGCAAGGGCGCCGCTATCGCCCGTTCCGCCGGTAACTCCTGCCAGCTGATGGGTAAGGAGGGCAAGTACGCCATCGTCCGTATGCCTTCCTCCGAGATGCGCCGCATCCTCGTTACCTGCCGCGCCACCGTCGGTGAGGTCGGCAACGCCGATCACGCCAACATCGTCATCGGCAAGGCCGGCCGTAAGCGTCACATGAATGTGCGCCCGACCGTCCGCGGTACCGTTATGAACCCTGTCGACCACCCGCACGGCGGTGGCGAGGGCAAGAACCACACCTCTGGTCGTCCCTCTGTTACCCCCTGGGGTAAGCCGACGAAGGGCCTTCGTACGCGCAAGAAGAAGAAGGTCTCGAACCAGCACATCATTCGTCGCCGTAAGAAGTAATTTCGGATACCGAGTTTTAGGAGAAAGCACTTATGAGCAGAAGTCTCAAAAAGGGCCCGTTCGTGGAGACTCGCCTTCTCTCGCGTATCACCGCGATGAACGAGGCTGGCAAGAAGGACGTCGTGAAGACCTGGTCCCGCGCGTCCACCATCTTCCCCGAGATGGTTGGTCACACCATCGCCGTCCACGACGGCCGCAAGCATGTGCCCGTGTATGTTACCGAGTCCATGGTTGGTCACAAGCTCGGCGAGTTTGCGCCGACTCGTACGTTCCGTGGCCACAAGGCCAAATAGGGGGTTAACCGTAAATGGCAACTAAGTCTATTGAAACTGAGGCCACCGAGGTTCGCGCCGTCGCTAAGTACGTGCGTGTTTCCCCCAGCAAGGCCCGCCTGGTGGTCGATCTGATCCGCCGCAAGCCTGTCGCTCAGGCCTTCGACATCCTCCACTTCTGCGACCGCGCCGTCGCCGTGGATGTCGAGAAGGTTCTCCGTTCCGCCGTTGCGAACGCCGAGAACAACAACGGTCTGCGTGCCGACAACCTGGTTGTCGCTGCTGCCTATGTTGACGAGGGTCCGACGCTTAAGCGCATCCGTCCCCGCGCCAAGGGTTCCGCTTCTCGCATTCTGAAGCGTACTTCCCACATCACCGTCGTCGTTGCTCCTCGAAAGGAGGCGTAAAGCTGTATGGGTCAGAAAGTCTACCCCACCGGCTTCCGTCTTGGCATCACCGAGAACTGGCGCTCCCGCTGGTTCGCAGAGAAGGATTACGCTAAGACCCTCGGTAACGATCTCGAGATCCGCAAGTACCTCGAGAAGCGTCTCTCCCGCGCAGCTGTCTCCCGCGTCGAGATCGAGCGCGCTGGCGACAAGGTGAAGGTCATCATCTTCACCGCTCGCCCCGGCGTTGTCATCGGTAAGAAGGGTGCCGAGATCGATACCCTCCGCACCGAGCTCGAGAAGGTCGCTGGCGTCTCCAAGGGCCAGCTCTCCGTCGACGTTGTCGAGATCAAGCGCCCCGAGCTCGACGCCAACCTCGTTGCTCAGTCCATCGCTGAGCAGCTCGAGGGCCGCGTTGCCTTCCGTCGCGCTATGCGCAAGGCTGTCCAGTCCGCCCGCAAGGCCGGCGCCAAGGGCATCCGTATCCAGTGCTCCGGTCGTCTCGGCGGTGCCGAGATGGGCCGTCGTGAGTGGTACCGTGAGGGTCGCGTGCCTCTGCACACCCTCCGTGCCAAGATCGACTACGGCACGGCTGTCGCCAGCACCACCATGGGTGCCTGCGGCGTGAAGGTCTGGATCTACCTGGGCGAGAAGCTCCCGGGCCAGCCTGTTCCCAACCCTGCACTCGAGGGCTCTTCCCGTCCTCGTCGTCGTAACTCCGAGAGGAGGGGTCAGTAGTGCTTGCCCCTAAGCGTATTCTTCACCGCAAGGTGCAGCGTGGCTCCATGAAGGGCCAGGCCAAGGGTAATACCGAGCTGCATTTCGGCGAGTTTGGTATCCAGGCTCTCGAGGCCCATTGGATCACCAACCGTCAGATCGAGGCCGCTCGTGTTGCCATGACCCGCTACATGAAGCGTGGCGGTCGTGTCTACATCACGATCTTCCCCGATAAGCCCATCACTAAGAAGCCTGCCGAGACTCGCATGGGTTCTGGTAAGGGTAACCCCGAGGAGTGGGTGGCCGTCGTCAAGCCCGGCCGCATCATGTTCGAGGTCAAGGGCGTGCCCGAGGAGGTCGCTCGCGAGGCTCTGCGTCTGGCGCAGCACAAGCTCCCCATCAAGACCAAGATCGTCGCTAAGCCTGCCGCTACAGAGACGGCCGAGGAGGAGAACTAATGAAGCCCGCAGAGATTCGTGAGCTCTCGGACGCTCAGCTCGTTGAGAAGCTGAAGGAAATGCGCGCCGAGCTCTTTAACCTTCGTTTCCAGATGGCCACCAGCCAGCTGGACAACACCGCTCGCGTCAACACCGTGAAGAAGGACATCGCTCGCGTCCTCACGGAGCAGCGCGCCCGCGAGATCGCAGCGGAGAAGTCCGCTGTCGCCGAGTAGGACCTAAGGAGAGAACATGACTGATTCGCGTAACTCGCGTAAGGTCCGTACGGGTGTCGTTACCTCCGTCTCCGGTGCCAAGACCATCGTTGTCACCATCACCGAGCGCAAGCGTCACCCCAAGTACGGCAAGATGATGACCAGCTCCAAGAAGCTGCACGCTCACGACGAGGAGTGCACGGCTGGCGTGGGCGATACCGTCCGCGTTATGGAGACCCGTCCTATGTCCAAGATGAAGCGTTGGCGCCTCATCGAGGTCGTCGAGCGCGCTAAATAAGCAGTCGCTCTTACGACTTGTACGTTTCCGAAGATGTGCGTATGCCTGGCTTGCATACCACGGGCCGTATAAAGGCTGCGCACCTCTCTTCGGTTCTTAGTTCGGAGGAACATCTACCATGATTCAGATGCAAACCATGCTGAACGTCGCCGACAACTCCGGCGCTCGCAAGATTCGCTGCATCAAGGTGCTTGGCGGTTCCAAGCGTCGTTATGCAGGCATCGGCGATGTGTTTATCGGTGCTGTCCAGGAGGCTACCCCTGGCGCCAACGTCAAGAAGAAGGACGTTGTCCGTTGCGTCGTCGTTCGCACCGTTAAGGAGATCCGCCGCAAGGATGGCTCCTACATTCGCTTTGATGATAACGCCTGCGTTGTCATCAACAACGATGGTTCGCCCGTCGGCACCCGTATCTTCGGGCCCGTCGCTCGCGAGCTTCGTGACAAGAAGTACATGAAGATCGTCTCGCTCGCTCCCGAGACCCTGTAGTTAGGGGAGATATATGTATATCAAGAAGGGCGATAAGGTCCAGGTTCTCTCTGGTAAGGATCGCGGCAAGCAGGGCGTTGTCCTGCGTGCTCTCCCCGCCGAGAACAAGGTCGTTGTCGAGGGCGTTTCGGTCGTCAAGAAGGCCGTCAAGCCCAACGCTGCCAACCAGCAGGGCGGCATCGTTTCGCAGGAGGCTCCTATCGATGCCTCCAACGTCAATCTCGTTTGCCCCGAGTGCGGTAAGGTTACCCGCGTCGGTCACGAGAAGGACGGCAAGAACAAGCTGCGCGTCTGCAAGAAGTGCGGCCACAAGTTCTAAGCTGCCCGCAACATCTAAGTTGCTAGCAAAGGCCCGGATGCCACGGCACCCGGGCCTTTTTCTATCCCTACTCATTGGGTACTCATTGGGGACAGACATAAATGACTAGTCGTTGGGGACGTTCTTAAACGGCTGGTTGATGGGGACAGTCTTGCCACGAAAGCGTCGTACGGGGAACGCCCCCAGGTTTCGGCAGCCTGGGACAGTCCTTATGTGCCGGCAGTTAGGGATGATCTTTTGATGTCTGATGCCCCTAGGGGGCAGAGTAAGACAGCCTGCTTTGCCTTTAGGGGTTTTGTTGTTCCGCCTTTTTCTGCATCATAACGATCGATGCATGCGTATTTACGCACAGAGTCTTGCGCGATAATGCGCATAGCCGCGCAAATATCTGCTAATAATGGTTTAATAATAACCGATAAACAAATAAACACGCAAATACAAGCAAATACGCGCAAATTTGTGCGAATATAAGGCTGTTGGAAATGAAGAACTTCCGGTGACTCAGGAGGCACATGATGACAGATTCCAAACAGGCTCCGCTCGACGCCGAAGCAGCCGCTAAGGCGGCGTTTGCCTCGGTCCAGCATCAGCCGTTCCCTAACGACATCTTTACGGCTCCCGAGCTTCGCTGGGCTGTGATCGGCTGCGGCGTTATCGCCAATCAGATGGCCCAGTCTCTCGCCCTTGCCGGCCGCAAGCTTGCGGGCGTCGCCAACCGTACGCTTTCCAAGGCCCAGGCTTTTGCCGAGCAGTATGGCGTCGAGAAGGTGTACGAGACGGTTGAGGACCTCTACGCCGATCCCGACATCGACGCCGTTTATATCACCACGCCGCATAACACGCATATCACCTACCTGCGCGCCGCTCTGGCAGCTGGCAAGCACGTGCTCTGCGAGAAGGCCATCACCCTCAACTCCGCCGAGCTCGACGAGGCACGTGCCATTGCCGACGAGCATAACGTGGTCCTTATGGACGCCACCACGGTGCTCCACATGCCCTTGTATCGGGAGCTGTGCCGCCGCATGGATGCCGGCGAGTTTGGTCGCATGAACCTCGTTCAGCTCAACTTTGGCAGCTACAAGGAATACGGCGACCTGACCAACCGTTTCTACAATCGCAACCTTGCTGGCGGTGCCATGCTCGATATTGGCGTGTATGCCCTGTCCGTCATGCGCCTCTTTATGGCAAGCCAGCCTGTTGAGGTCGTTTCGCTCGGCAACACCTGTGAGACCGGCGTTGACGTTGCGGGCGGCATCGTCTGCCGTAATGCCGAGCAGCAGCTGGGCGTGGTGAGCCTTACACTTCACTCCAAGCAGCCCAAGCGCTCGGTCATCAGCTTTGACAAGTGCTATATCGAGGTCAACGAGTATCCGCGTGCCGATCACGCGACCATCGTGTGGACTGCGGACGGGCACCGTGAGGAGGTCCACACCGGCACCGAGGCATACGCTCTGTGCTACGAGATGGCCGACCTGGAGAAGGCCGTTGCCGGCGATGATTCGAAGCGCGAGCTTCTGGATTACGCTTCTGATGTTATGGAGCTTATGACCAAGCTCCGCGCCGACTGGGGAGTCGTGTACCCCGAGGAGGAGTAAGCGATGCTTGCGGAGGATAGGCTCAACGCGATCGTGTCGATGGTCCAGCAGGCTGGCTCGGTTACTGTGCAAGAGCTTGCCGATACCCTGGGCGTAACGGCGTCTACCATTCGGCGCGACCTGCAGACGCTCGATCGAGCGCACCGCATCGCCAAGGTCCACGGCGGAGCGACGAGTCTTGAGCGCGCACACGTGACGCGCGACCTAACGCTCAATGAGCGCAGCGACCTCCATAACGACGATAAGGAGCGTATCTGCGCCCGCGCCGCGGCGCTGGTGGAGCCCGAGAGCTTTGTATACATCGACTCGGGCTCGACGACGCTCAAGCTCATCGAGCATCTTCCACACCTTGAAGATGTCACCTATGTGACCGATTCCGTGCTCCATGCTCAGCACCTCGCTTTGCGCGGCATGCGTACCGTGGTACTAGGCGGCGAGCTCAAGCCCGAGACCGAAGCACTCGTTGGCCCCGATGCCTTGGCAACCTTAGACCGCTACAACTTCAACTGTGGCTTTTGGGGTTCTAACGGCATTGCCGCCGAGCAGGGCTTCACGGCGCCCGATATCGAGGAGGCGCAAGTAAAGCGCATCTCGATGCGCCATACGGCCAAACGCTTTGTAATCTCTGACGCCAGTAAATTTGGCATGGTGGCGCCTGTCAAGTTCGCGGACTTTCGCGACGCAACGATTATTACCGCGGGCGAGGTGCCCGCCAAGTATCGGGCAATGGACAACGTCATCACGGTCTAGCGACGGGACAAGGCCAAAACCATCACAAAGGTGCCTGTCCCCATTGTGGTAGTTAGTAACGAAAACCGAGTAGTTTTCTCAATAGAAAAGCGGCAACGTCCATCACAGGCGTTGCCGCTTTCGTTGTCCGCCGGTTTGTCTAAGTCTGTAACAACTGGACCGTTAAAAGTGGGTTAGATGTTACAGATTGAGATACTTCCGAACCGCACCATTCCTTTGTCTCAATCTGTAACATCTGGGACCGATTTTGCCGAGTTATTGTTACAGATCGAGATTTTCCCTTGAGGGGGATTTGAATGTCTCGATCTGTAACAGATAGACCGGAAAATGGGTTCTAACTGTTACAGATCGAGATGTTTTGGGGTCGCGGCTGAGCCATCGTGGCGGCTTGACGTTTGCCCAGATAAAACCTGCCAAAATAAACCTGTCCCTTTTTGGCAGGTTTTAGGGCTCCCAGGGGCAGGGGGCTTCGATGTGGATGTGCTCGCCGGTTACGGGATGGGTAAAGGATACGCTGTGGGCGTGGAGCATGAGGCCACAGGGGCGCGGCGTTCCGTACAGGTCGTCGCCAACCAGGGGATGATGCTCGCTTGCCAGGTGCACGCGGATCTGGTGTTTGCGGCCGGTGAGCAGCTCAACATCGATATACGAACGGGTGGGCAGGCCTCGACGGCTCTTAAGGCGCTTGAGCACCTTGACGCGCGTCTGCGACGGCTTGCCGCTGGCGCCGACGCGCATCTTGCGGCTATCGTGGCGGTCGCGGGCGATGGGCTTGTCGATGAGTTTTTCGTTCCAGTCGATCTTGCCCTCGGCGAGCGCCAGATAGTGCTTTTCGAAGGCGTGGTCGATGACCATCTGGTCAAAGGCGGGCTGCGTCTGCTTGTCGAGCGAGAACAACACTACGCCGGTAGTGTTGCGGTCCAAGCGGTTGAGCGGCTGCATGTCGGTCGCGGCAAAGCCGTCGCCCATCGCCAGCAAAAGGTCGCTGGCATAGTCGGTAAGCGTGCGCTCGCCGGTGCCGTCGCCGTGGACGATCATGCCGGCGGGCTTATCGATGGCCATGAGCCAGGCGTCGCAGTAGAGGACTTGGGGTTCTTCGTTCACGTGTAAGCCTTTCGGTTAGCTAATTCCCACAAACATGCAGCCCGAAGTGGCGCCGCGCAGGCGGGCGGCGGGCTTACGGCCGGCCTGCGCGGCCTCGACGGCGCGACGGACGCGTGCGACGGCGCGGCCAATCTCATCGGCCTCGAGCAGGGTTCCGTCGACCATGAGACGGCGCACGCCGGCGTCGAGCAGCTGTGGAACCTGCGGTGTGAGGTCGATGGGGTAGGCGTCGTACAGGCGCGAGCGGCCGTGGATGTCGGTACGCACCGGCATGACCTTGCCGTCGATATTCTTGAGCGACAGCTTGCGGGCGCGCAGGCGGCAGTGGGCACAATCGTGGATGCAGCCATTGGCCACCTGCAGGATGCAGTGCTCGCTCGTCATAACGCGCGGGCGGCCGAAAACGGTGATGCCCAGGGCCGCGGGCGCGGAGGTACCAAGCGAGATAATCTCGTCGAGCGTGATCTCGGGCGAGAGCCAAAACGCCCCGGCTCCGCGCTCGGCGAGTGCCTCCATGCAAGGCGTGTTGTGCACGGGCAGGCAAGAGCGAATCTCGGCCGTGGCACCAACCTGGGCGGCCAGGGCAAGCTCAGAGATGTTGCCAATAGCGACCGTGGCACCGGCAACGACCCACGGGTCGACGCGCGCGTGGTCGACGGCGCGGCAGACCTCATCGAGCACGGGAACAATACCCTGCTCAAACGCATCGGCGGGGGAGAGCTCGGCCGCATCGAGCGCGTCGGTGGTCATGTAGATGCGCGCGGCTCCCTCCGCGCGCGCTGCCTCGGCGGCCTCGAGTGAGGTGACGGTGGCGCAGATCTGCGGCTCATCGCGGTAGTGCTCGGGCGCGGGGCGGGAATCACTGGTGACAATCGCCGGCAGCTCGAGCGTGTGGGCGCGCTCCTCGTAAGGCGCCAGAATGGCCTCCTCGAGCGCCTTGCAAGCGGCGGCGCGCACTTTGTGCACAGCGGAGAAGCCCATGCCACAGCCCTCATCGAGCGCCACGTCAAAGCTCGCGGCCTCAAAGGGCGAGGAGCCCATGCGGCCCACGTGCTCCACCAGATCGGATGCCTCGACGGCGCGGGTCTTGGCGGCCTCGACGGTAAAGCCGGTGGCGGTGGCGGTGAGCGTGGGGTCGTCGCAGCAGGTGAGCGTGACGGTAAACGGCTCGCCCAGACGCGCCGCGACGGACACGTCTACGGCGCGGCGGCGTAGCACATCGCGCTTGAGCGCGGCGCCGGCAGCGTCAATGGCGCGCTGGCTGCGAATCACACGAACGCGGCAGCCCTCGGGCATGCTGCGGGGCACGTGGCACTCGATGATGTCGCCGGCGGCGGCATCATCGGCGGCGATGGTAGTCAGGAACTGATCGAACTCGTCGTCGTGGCGAAGTTCCAACAAGTCGCCCTTGCCCACGGGCTCAAACAGCTCAATGCGGGCGATGGCGGCGCGGCGACGACGGTCGTCGGGTTTGAGCCCGCGCACGTCGCGGTTGGCCATACGGCTGCCCAGCACCGTGCCCACAATCTGGCCGCGGTTGTTGGAGCGCTCGTAGCTCATCATCTCGTCGCCCGAGGTGCCGTCCTGATAGGCGTGCGTAAAGTCGCGGTTAAAGCAGCGCTTGAGTTGGCGCTGGCGAGCGGCGTCCTCGTCCTTATCTACGACGGCCCCGGCCAGCATGTCATCGATCTGATGACGATACACATCGACGATGGAGTACACGTAATCGGGCGCCTTCATACGGCCCTCGAGCTTGAGCGATGCGGCGCCGGCGTCATACAGGCGGCGAACAAGCTGTGAAGTGTTGGTATCGCGCGGGCATAGCGCGCGCTCGCGACCGGCAGGGGAGAGCGAGTGGCCGTTCTCGTCAATTAGCTCGTAAGGCAGGCGACAGGGCTGGGCGCACATGCCGCGGTTGGCCGAGCGGCCCGCCATGGCAAAGCTCGAGAGCAGGCACAGGCCCGAGTAGCAAAAGCAGATGGCGCCGTGGCTAAAGACCTCCAGGTCAACGTCGGGCGCGGCGTCGTGGATGGCGGCGATCTCGTCGATGGAAAGCTCGCGCGAGAGGGTCACGCGGTCGGCGCCCTGCTCGTGGCACCAGATGGTTCCACGGTCATCGTGGATGTTCGCCTGGGTCGAGATATGGGTCTCGATGCCGGGCATGGTGCGCTTGACCTCAAAGAACAGGCCCCAGTCCTGGATGATGAAGGCGTCGGCGCCCAGCGTGGAGCAGCGGTGGATGAGCTGCAGTGCATCGCTCATCTCGGACTGCTTGATGACGATGTTGACCGTGACGTAGACGCGCGACCCGGCCAGGTGCGCAGCACGGCAGGCCTGCTCAAAAGCCTCATCGGTAAAGTTGGTGGCCTTGCGGCGGGCGTTGAAGCTGCCCATGCCGCAGTAGATGGCGTCTGCCCCGGCGGCGAGCGCGGCGGCAAAGGGCTCCGGGCCTCCGGCGGGGGCCAGAAGCTCGGGCCTGCGGTTGGTGGTTCGGCTGGCGGTTGCGGTCATATCCTGCCTTTCAAAATGCTCAGATACACAAAAGTATAGTGGCGCCGTCGCGATGGGCGATGCCCGCAGCCTAAGCAGGACAAAGTCTTCAGCAGCCTGGGCTGGCTGACCCCGTGGAGAACCGTTCAGCGGTTCGGGGAAACCGCTGGGCGATAAAATATTATCGCAATCTGATAATTATCTTGCATCTGGCAAAATCATCCCCTACTATCCCAATCAAGCGCGGTGTTCAGACCGAACTGTGCCTCCCGGTGCGAACGCCGCGCTCACGCTCTCTATTTGATCGTAAGGAGAAAAACATGAGCAAGACCGTCGTGTCTTCCGATAACGCGCCCGCAGCCATCGGCCCGTATTCTCCCGGTATCCAGACCGGCAACATGGTGTTCCTGTCCGGCCAGCTGGGCATCGATCCCGAGACCGGTAAGCTGCCCGAGGGCATCGAGGCCCAGGCCAAGCAGTCCCTCGCCAACGTCGAAGCCCTGCTGACCGCTGCCGGCGCTACGTTTGCCGATGTCGTCAAGACCACGGTCTACCTGGCTAACATCGCCGACTTTGCCGCCGTGAACGAGATCTATGCCTCCAAGTTTGAGGCCCCGTTCCCCGCGCGCAGCGCTTTCCAGGTTGCCGCTCTTCCGGCTGGCGGTCTGGTCGAGATCGAGGTCGTCGCCGCTCTCTAAGGCGTTGGCAACAACTAAACATGACATGCAAAAAGACCCTGCAGCGCGTGTGAGCTGCAGGGTCTTTTGTCAGGTGACGGATCGCTTGCGGAGCCACCAAGGGCAGTCTTTTTGGGACGGGGCCATTTTAGCTACCCCTATATGCAGGATTGATTTTACTTGCGGCTCATCGAAATCGTGGGCAGAGGGAGGGTAGCTAAAATAGCCCCGTCCCAAAAAGACTGCCCGCGCTCCATTTTGCTCGTTAGCCCTCCTTGCGAACTTTTTGCAGGTAGCGGTAGACGCTGGGCTCCGAGATGCCCAGCGAGGTGGCAGCGCAGGCAACAGCGCCCTTGAGCATAAATACGCCGTTGCCGTTAAGGTGGCGAATAACGTCCACGCGATCGGCCTGCCCAAGCGAGGCGACATCCTGGCCGCGGCTTTCGAGCAATTCGGAAATGCTGTGGTCGATGAGCTCCTGTGTAGACTCCGAAAGAATTTCGACCTCGATAGACGCGGGCTCCGCCTGCCTTGGCGCAGCGTCGAAGCAGGCCATGAGCTGCTGAGCCATGGCGTTGATGGAGCGCACCGTGGAAAGATCGGTGTTGACGCAGAGCATGCCGACGATCTCGTTATCCTCGCGAATAAAGTACGTTGCGGATTCCAACGTCTTGCCACCGGCACCACGCCCCTCGTAGCCCGTAATAAACGGCAGGTCGCGATACTTGGGATCGTGCATGATCTTGAGTGCCAGATCGGTGGCGGGACCGCCGACCTTGCGGCCGCTCACGATGCCGTTGCGGATATCGACGATGGCGTGGTCGGGATCCGAGAAATCGTGCAGCACGATTTCGCTGTTTTTGCCGAGTATCTGCTCCAGGAAATCGACCATCGGCAAAAAGCGACGTACAGTCTCGTTCACGGGCAACTCCTTTGGATGAAATCGGAAGTTTCATAACAATTTTTTCTCATGGTAACACGGTGTCTATTGACTCGTATATTCGCAGGTACCTTGCGTAATACAGACGAACGGTAGGATTTTGGCGGTAAGCGGTCGACCAAAAGAAAAGTTAGATGTTATTTTGACCAGACACTTTCCTGACCTGCGGAAATGCGTTGTCTCAGCTGAAAAATAGTCTGATAACAAAAAATTATTATTGAGAATGAGAAAATTCTTTAATACGATATTCACCGAAGGCACAACCTCAACCCCGCACTGCGTCACAATAGAGCGCTAGATGCGAAAACAACTACTTCGAGGATTGGTGGTCAAATGGCCCAGGAGACGGTTACGAACGGCACTGAAGCCCTGTTCACTCGCGAAGGCATGCCGCCCGTTAAGGAAATGATTCCGTGTGCCCTTCAGCACGTGCTGGCATCGTTTGCCGGCATCATTACCCCGGCGGTCATCATGGCCGGCGTTTACGGCTTTAACAGCCAGCAGAGCACCGACATCATTCAGGTGGCGCTCATTCTTTCGGCAATCGACACGGCCCTTCAGGCCTTCGCTCCCTTCCGCCGCATCGGCGGCGGCCTGCCCATCGTCATGGGCGTCTCGTTCGCGTTCCTGCCGGCCCTGCAGGCCATGGGTGCCTCGGGCTTTAGCTTTGGTGCGCTGCTGGGCGGCGAGATTGTCGGCGGTGCCGTCGCGGTCCTCTTTGGTCTGGCCTACAGCAAGATTAAGTGGCTGTTCCCGCCCGTCGTGACCGGTACGGTCATCTTCTCCATCGGCGTCTCCCTGTATCCCACGGCCGTCAAGTATATGGCCGGCGGTATGGGCACGCCGCTGTGGGGCACCCCGCAGGCCTGGTGCGTCGCTCTTATCACCTTCGCCGTGGTCTTCGCGCTCGCCAACTTTGGCAAGGGTACGTTCAAGCTGGGATCTGTGTTCTTTGGCATGATCGTTGGCATGATCGTCTCCATCCCCTTTGGCATGATCGACTTCTCCAGCGTCGCCACCGCTCAGGTCTTCGCCCTTCCCAAGCTCATGCCCTACGCACTCGAGTTTGATCCCGAGGTCTGCATTACCCTCGCCGTCGTGTTCCCCATGGTTGCCATCCAGGTTATCGGCGATGTCTCCGCCGCCTGCCTGGGCTCCATCGACCGTATGCCCACCGAGCGCGAGCTCTCCGGCGCCATCGTGTCTCAGGGCCTCACTTCTATGGCCGGCGGCCTGCTGGGCGGTCTTCCCACCAGCGCCCTTGGCCAGAACGTGGGCATCATCTGCTCCAATAAGGTCGTCAACAAGTGGGTCTTTGTGATCATCGCGTCCGTCTTTGCCATCGCCGGCCTGTTCCCGCAGCTTTCTGCCGTGCTCTCCGCCATCCCGCAGCCTGTCATCGGCGGCGCGACCGTCGGCGTCTTTGGCACCATCACCATGAACGGCGTGCGCATGTTCACCCGCGAGGGCCTTACGCAGCGCACTACCACCATCGTCGGTACCTCCGTCGTCTTTGGCCTGGGTATCTGGATGGCCAGCGGTTGCCTTGCCGGCGAGGGCATGCCCACCTGGGTGTCCACCGTCATCGGCTCCAATGCCGTAACCCCCACCGCCATCATGGCCATCGTGCTCAACCTGATCCTTCCGCAGACGCCGGTCGTGGCTCAGCACATCGATGCCGCCAAGGACGCTGTCGTGGATCTGGTCTTGCCCGAGAGCAAGAAGTAACCAATTCGGTGCTATTCGTCGGCGGACACATCGCCTCGTCCGCCGACGTCATGCGGCGCCAAGCCGCACTTCAAAGGGCTTGTCCCTTTGGTGAAGCGTTGACGGGAGAGGGCCCGTTTCCGGTGTAGGCCGGCGCTTCGCACTTCCGCCATGTCAGAGGTGTCAAACCCCGCCTCTGATGTTGAAGGGAGCATTTATGCTTCTGGTCGCTAACGGTTCCGTCTTTACCCGCAACGCTCAGACTCCGTTCATTCCCAACGGTGCGGTCGCCATTGACGGAGATACGATCGTCGAAGTGGGCCCCGAGCGCGAGCTCAAGGCCAAGTACCCGGATGCCGAGTTCGTCGACGCCCAGGGCAACCTCATCATGCCCGGACTTATCAACTGCCACACCCACATCTACTCGGGTCTGGCCCGCGGCCTTGCCATTAAGGGCTGCAACCCCACCAACTTCCTGGAGAATCTTGAGCAGCAGTGGTGGAAGATCGACGACAACCTGACGCTCGACGGCACCAAGGCCAGCGCCTATGCCACGATTCTTGACTCCATCCGCGATGGCGTCACCACGATCTTCGATCACCATGCGAGCTTCTGCGAGATCCCGGGCAGCCTCTTTACCATTAAGGATGCAGCTCAGGAGCTGGGCATGCGTTCGTGCCTGTGCTACGAGGTCTCCGATCGCCGCGGCCAGGAAAAATGCGACCAGGCCATTGCCGAGAACGCCGAATTTGCCCAGTGGGCCGCCAAGGAGCGTCGCGATAACGACAACCACATGATCGCCGCCATGTTTGGCGGCCATGCCACCTTTACACTGTCGGACGAGACCATGGACAAGATGGCCGAGGCCAACAACGGCCTGACCGGCTTCCACATCCACGTGTGTGAGGGCATGAACGACGTGTGGGATTCCCGCCTCAACCGCGGCGGCATCAGTCCCGTCGAGCGCCTGCTGCAGCACAACCTGCTTGGTCCCGACACCATGCTGGGCCACTGCATCCACGTGACGCCTGCCGAGATGGATATCGTCAAGGAGTCCGGCACCTGGCTGGTCAACAACCCCGAATCCAATATGGGTAACGCCGTGGGCTGTGCCCCCGTGCTCGAGTTCTTCCGCCGCGGCATCCCCGTGTGCATGGGTACCGACGCCTACACCCACGATATGCTCGAGAGCCTTAAGGTCTTCCTGATCATTCAGCGCCACAACGCCGCCATGCCCAACGTGGGCTGGTGCGAGGCCATGACGATGCTGTTCGAGAACAACGCCAAGATGGCGAGCAAGTACTTCGATCGCAAGCTCGGCGTGCTCGAGGCCGGCGCCGCTGCCGATGTCATCGTTATGGACTACAAGCCTTTTACGCCGCTGAGCGAGGAGAACATCGACGGCCACATGCTCTTTGGCATGATGGGCAAAAACTGCCGCACCACCATCATCAACGGCCGTGTCCTGTACAAGGATCGCGAGTTCGTTGGCATTGATGAGGACAAGATCAACGCGTGGACCATGGCCGAGTCCAAGAAGCTCTGGAGCACGCTCAACGATCGCGTGTACTAATTACAAGTAGATTCACGCGCGCCGGATGTTTCGCCGCATCCGACGCGCGCATAGGCGGCCTCCGCGGGGTCGCCGGCGCTGTGCTAGCGCTACACCGTATTTGCGCCCGTCGCGCGGTCTCGCCGGGCGTTACAGAGAGGAGCTCACTATGAGCGACATCATGAGGCCGATCCCGTTTTCGCAGCTGATGAACTGGATCATCGAGGAGCACAAGACCCAGGACGCCATCTTTGGCGTGCGCAAGATGGTCACGACCAACCAGGAGAGCGCACTTCCCATTTTTGACGAGCGCATCGAGACTCCGTTTGGCCCGGCCGCCGGCCCCAACACGCAGCTTGCCCAGAACATCGTGGCATCCTACGTGGCCGGTGCGCGCTTCTTTGAGCTCAAGACCGTTCAGGTTATGGACGGCGAGGAGCTCTCCAAGTGTGTGAACAAGCCCTGCATCGTGGCACAGGACGAGTGCTACAACTGCGAGTGGTCGACCGAGCTCGAGGTTCCGCAGGCATTTGCCGAGTACGTGAAGGCATGGTTTGCCTGCCACCTGATCGCTCGCGAGTACGGTCTGGGCAGCCCGGACGGCTTCGTCTTCAACATGTCCGTGGGTTATGACTTGGAGGGCATCAAGAGCCCCAAGGTCGATGCGTACATTGAGGGCATGAAGGACGCCAGCGGCTCCGAGGTTTGGAACGAGTGTCGCACGTGGGCGCTCGCTAACCTGGACAAGTTTGAGCATGTCGACGCCGCATTTGTCGAGTCCATCCCGGCGCGCGTCTCAAACTCCATCACCGAGTCCACCCTGCATGGCTGCCCGCCCGCCGAGATCGAGCGCATCGCGACCTATCTGATCACCGAGAAGGGCCTCAACACCTACATCAAGTGCAACCCCACGCTGCTGGGCTATGAGTTTGCCCGCCAGCGTCTGAACGAGCTGGGCTTTGACTACATCGTTTTCGACGATACGCACTTCCGCGAGGACCTGCAGTGGGCCGACGCCGTGCCCATGTTTGAGCGCCTGATTGCCCTGTGCGCCGAGCGCGGTCTTGAGTTTGGCGTCAAGCTCACCAATACCTTCCCCGTCGACGTGACGAGGAACGAGCTGCCCTCCACCGAGATGTACATGTCGGGCCGTTCGCTGTTCTCGCTGACCATCGAGGCCGCCCGTCGCATTACCGAGCAGTTCGATGGCAAGTTGCGTATCAGCTACTCCGGCGGTGCCACGGTCTACAACATCCGCGCCCTGTACGATGCCGGTATTTGGCCCGTCACCCTGGCGACCGACGTGCTCAAGCCCGGTGGCTACGAGCGCTTTAGCCAGATGGCTGGCGAGTTTACCGATCTGGACGGCAAGCCGTTCGCGGGCGTCTCGCTCGAGGCCGTGACCGCGATCCAGACCGACTCGCTCACCAACCCGCTCTACAAGAAGCCGCTGCGCCCGCTGCCTGACCGCAAGGTCGCCGGCAAGAGCCCGCTTTCCGACTGCTTTACCACGCCGTGCCGCACGAGCTGCCCCATCCAGCAGGATATTCCCGCCTATCTGGCGGCAGTGGATGAGGGCCGCTACGAGGACGCGCTCAACATCATCATCGAGCGCAACGCCCTGCCGTTCATTACCGGCACCATCTGCCCGCATCCCTGCGGCCGCGCCTGCGAGCGTGCGTTCTACGAGCCCGAGGGCGCCCAGATTCGCGCCAGCAAGCTCAAGGCCGCCCGCGAGGCCATGACCGCCGTGCTGCCCAAGCTGCGCGCCCAGGCTATCGCCAACGACGGCGAGCGCAACGTTGCCGTTATCGGTGGCGGCCCGGCCGGCCTGGCGACGGCGTTCTTCCTGACGCGTGCCGGCGTGCCCGTCACCATCTTTGAGGCCCGTGATTCTCTCGGCGGCGTGGTCCGTCACGTGATTCCCGAGTTCCGCATTGCGAGCGACGATATCTCGCACGACGCCGAGCTCTGCCTGGCCTTTGGCGCCAAGGTGCAGCTCAACGCTCGCGTGGAGTCCATCGACGAGCTCAAGGCCCAGGGCTTTACCGACGTGGTCGTGGCCACCGGTGCCTGGATGCCCGGCTCTGTGGGCTTGGGCGAGGATGCCGAGCTCGACGTGCTGGAGTTCCTCGAGGCCGCCAAGAAGGGCGATAAACTCGAGCTGGGCGAGGACGTCGTGGTCATTGGCGCCGGCAACACCGCCATGGACGCGGCGCGTGTGGCCAAGCGCCTGGCTGGTGTGAAGAACGTGCGCCTGGTGTATCGCCGCACCAAGAAGCAGATGCCCGCCGACGAGGAAGAGCTCGATCTTGCTCTTGCCGACGGCGTTGAGTTCTGCGAGCTGCTGGCTCCCAAGGCGCTCAACGGCACCGTACTGACCTGCGATGTTATGGAGCTTGGCGAGCCGGATGCAAGCGGCCGTCGTAGCCCCGTCGCCACGGGTGAGACCGTCGAGCTTCCTGCCACCACGGTGATTTGCGCCGTGGGCGAGGGCATCGATGCCAGCCTGTACGATGCCGCGGGCGTCGAGCACGACCGTCGCGGCCGCCTTGCCGCCACCTCCACCGGCGTCGAGGGCGTCTGGGCTGCGGGCGACTGCCGTCGCGGTCCTGCCACCGTGGTCGAGGCCATCGCCGACGCCGCCGAAGTCGCCCGCGCCATCGCCGGCGTGGACTTTAACAAGTACGCCGGCTGCAACGAGCAGGCAGGCCGCGAGGATACCTGCTACGAGCGCAAGGGGTCGCTGTGCCGCGACAAGCGCAACTGCACCAAGACCCGCTGCCTGGGCTGCGGCTCGGTGTGCGAGGTCTGCTGCGACGTGTGTCCCAACCGCGCCAACGTTGCCATTAAGGTGCCGGGTCTGGCCAAGCATCAGGTCGTCCATGTCGACGGCATGTGCAACGAGTGCGGCAACTGCGCCGTGTTCTGCCCCTACCAGGAGGGTCGTCCCTACAAGGACAAGCTCACCCTGTTCTGGAGCGAGGAGGACATGGAGAACTCCGAGAACGAGGGCTTCCTGGCCGTGGATGAGGATCACTTTAAGGTCCGCGTCGCCGGCACGGTCCGCACCGTCTCGGTCGATGCCGTCAACACCGGTCTGCCCGAGGCCGTCCGCCTGACCATTAGGGCCGTGCGCGACAACTATTCGTACCTTCTTAAGAAATAGGCGAGTCTCTTATGGCCAAATCCATTCAACATAACGTGGCCTACGTTGCCTGCGGAAGCGGTTGCGCCTCCGCAGGCGGCGACGCCCGCTGCAGCGAAGGCTGCATTGGCTGTGGCGCCTGCGTTACGGCCTGCCCCCACGGTGCCATCGCACTGGTCGACGGCGTCGCCCGCGTGGACCGCTCCAAGTGCACGGGCTGTGGCCTGTGCGGCATGGCGTGCCCGCAGCGCGTGATTGCCTTCGTTCCCGGCTACCAGAACATCCTGGTGCGGTGCAACAATACCGATAAGGGTGCCATTGCGCGCAAGATCTGCGACACCAGCTGCATCGGTTGCGGCATGTGTGCCAAAAAGTGCCCTGCCGGCGCAATCCGCATCGAGGACAACTGCGCCCATATCGACGGCGCGGACTGCCTGTCGTGCGGCATGTGCGCGGTTGTGTGCCCGCATGGCGCCATTCACGACCGCACCGGCATCGCCGCCGGCGTGTAGAAGGGAATCACCATGGCACAGGAATTCACTTTTACCGTTAACGGCGTGGAGCGCACGACGACTCAGAACAAGCCGCTGCTGCGTTATCTGCGCGACGACCTGCACATTCACTCCGCCAAGGACGGCTGCTCCGAGGGCGCCTGCGGCACCTGCACCATCCATGTGGACGGCGCGGCTGTGAAGGCTTGCGTGCTGACCACCGCCCTTGCCGCCGGCCGTAACATTGTGACCGTCGAGGGCCTGCCCCAGGACGTGCGCGAGGCCTTTGTGTACGCCTTTGGCGCCGTGGGCGCCGTACAGTGCGGCTTTTGCATCCCCGGCATGGTCATGGCGGGCGCAGCGCTCATCGCCGAGGACCCCGAGCCCACCGAGGAGCAGATCAAGTACGCCATTCGCGGCAACGTCTGCCGTTGCACTGGCTACAAAAAGATTATCGAGGGCATCTCGCTGGCCGCTGCGGTGCTCCGCGGTGAAAAGCAGATCGACGAGGATTTGGAGCGCGGCGACGACTACGGCGTGGGCAAGCGCGCCTTTCGTATCGACGTGCGCAAGAAGGTGCTCGGCGAGGGCAAGTATCCCGACGACATCGACGAGCTCGATCAGCCGGGTCTGACCTACGCCAGCGCCGTGCGCTCCAAGTACCCGCGCGCCCGTGTGCTCTCCATCGATACCTCCAAGGCCGAGGTCCTGCCCGGCGTGGTGGGCATCCTGCGCGCCGAGGACGTGCCGGTCAATCAGGTCGGCCACCTTATCCAGGACTGGGACGTCATGATCGCGGCGGGCGATATCACCCGCTGCGTGGGTGACGCCATTGTGCTGGTGGTCGCCGAGGACGAGGCGACGCTCGAGAAGGCCAAGAAGCTCGTAAAGATCGATTACGAGCCGCTGGAGCCCGTGCGCAACATCGCCGAGGCCAAGGCTGCCGACGCTCCGCGCCTGCATGACAGTTTCTTTGCCTTTGGCAACACGGTGGAGCTCAAGGACAACGTGTGCCAGAGCCGCCATGTGACGCGCGGCGACGCCGCCAAGGCGCTGGCAGAGAGCGCGTTTACCGTGACGCAGCGCTTTACCACGCCCTTTACCGAGCATGCCTTCTTGGAGCCCGAGTGCGCCGTCGCCTTTCCGTACAAGAACGGCGTCAAGGTGCAGTCGACCGACCAGGGCGCCTACGATACGCGCAAAGAGTGCGCCCACATGTTTGGCTGGGATAGCGAGCCCGAGCGCGTGGTCGTCGAGACCATGCTCGTGGGCGGCGGCTTTGGCGGCAAGGAGGACGTTTCGGTCCAGCACCTGGCCGCGCTTGCTGCCTATAAGTTCCAGCGTCCTGTGAAGTGCAAGCTCACGCGCGCCGAGTCGCTTGCGTTCCATCCCAAGCGCCACGCCATGGACGGCACCTTTACGCTGGGCTGCGATGCCGAGGGCAACTTTACCGGCCTGGATTGCGAGATCAACTTTGATACCGGCGCCTACGCGTCGCTGTGCGGTCCGGTGCTCGAGCGTGCCTGCACGCACGCCGTCGGCCCCTACAAGTACCAGAACACCGACATTCGCGGCTTTGGCTACTACACCAACAACCCGCCCGCCGGCGCATACCGCGGCTTTGGCGTTTGCCAGTCCGAGTTTGCGCTCGAGAGCTTGATCGACCTGCTTGCCGAGAAGGTCGGCTTGGATCCGTGGGAGATTCGTTACCGTAATGCCATCGAGCCGGGCGAGGTTTTGCCCAACGGCCAGATCGCCGATTGCTCCACGGCGCTTAAGGAGACGCTGCTCGAGGTCAAAGATGCCTACTATGCGCATCCCGGACACGCCGGTATCGCCTGTGCCATGAAGAATGCCGGCGTGGGCGTGGGCCTGCCCGATGCCGGCCGCTGCAAGATTCGCGTCGAGGATGGCCGCGCCGTCGTTTATGCCGCCACGTCCGACATCGGCCAGGGCTGCAACACCGTCTTTTTGCAGGACGTTGCCGAGGCATGCGGCCTGCCGCTTCGCTGCATTGCCAACGGCGAGTGCTCCACCGAGAACGCCCCGGACTCCGGCACCACGTCCGGCTCGCGTCAGACGGTCGTGACCGGCGAGGCCGTGCGCGGTGCCGCCTTCCTGCTGCGCGATGCTATGCTTGGCATCGAGGCCGGCAAGCCTGCACCCGCCGCTCCGGTGAGCGCACATGGCGACGGCGTCAAGATCGAGTACGACGACGGCCGTGCCTATCAGCTGCGCACACAGGAACTCGTCGCCGGCCAGGGTATGCATCCTCAGGATCCCGCGGCCGCCATCAAGGCGCTCGAGGGATGCGAGTTTAGCTACGTGTACCTGGAGCCGACCGACAAGCTGGGCGCCGACGTGCCCAACCCCAAGAGCCACATCTGCTACGGCTTCGCCACACATGTGGTCATTCTGGATGATGACGGCCGCGTGAGCGAGGTCTATGCCGCGCACGATTCCGGCAAGGTGGTCAACCCCATCTCCATTCAGGGTCAGATCGAAGGCGGCGTGCTCATGGGTATGGGCTATGCGCTTACCGAGGATTGGCCGCTCAAGGACTGCGTACCCCAGGCAAGGTACGGTACGCTCGGGCTGTTCCGTGCGCCCGAGATTCCGGATATCCACGCCATCTACGTGGAGAAGGACGAGCTGTTGCCCGTGGCATATGGCGGCAAGGGCATCGGCGAGATCGCAACGATCCCCACGGCGCCCGCCGTGCAGAACGCCTATCGCGCATTTGACGGCAAGCTGCGTCCCGATCTGCCCATGGTGGATACGCCCTACAGCCGCGCCCGTCACCGCGGCTAGGGTAGGGCGCGGACAGTTATTGCTGACGAGCTGTTCGCGCTCAACGCCAACTGCGTATGCTGCGCCATTGGCCCCGGCTCCATCGTGAACTGCCTCCCATTTCTTGGACATGAGAAATGGGAGGCTTTTTATGCGTGTCGACTTGAGGGTGAAGCACGACATCGTGGCCAGGAAGGCGGCGATCGGGCTCTTC
>NZ_JBQKDO010000011.1:0-90256 GCF_052121795.1 Collinsella sp. LCP19S3_B7 | reverse complement strand
TTCCACCTGCGAGACCCTGGCCCGCCGCCACGACTGCGTGGTGGCCAACCCGCCCTACATGGGCAGCTCCAGCTTCGGCCCCTTCATGTCCAAGTGGGTCAAGAAGAGCTACCCCGACGTGAAGAGCGACCTGTGCACGTGCTTCATCGAGCGCAACCTTTCGCTTGCCAAGGTGGGTGGTTTTGCGTCCCTAGTCACATCCGACACATGCATGTATCTCTCCTCGTTCGTCGCGATGAGGACCTCACTTGTCGAGAACAACACGATTCTCACCTTTGTTGACACGCGCGGAACCAATGCACACCCTGACGTCTTTGACGCAAACGCCATCTGGGTGCTCCGTCACGGACGGCTCGATGGGTATGAGGGCAGCTATTTCAAACTGAATCATCGTATCCCGGAAAAGGCCGGTGCCCTTCTCGAGGCGATCCAAAACCCCGACTGCGGCTGGTTCTACCGCCGCGACGCCGAGACCTTCAAGCAGATCCCCGGCACCCCCATCGCCTACTGGTTCCCTCATCCTCTCTTTAATGCCTTTGTTGAGGGTCGTTCTGTTGATGAAGATTCCGACTATACGGGTAGCCCGAATATTACTGGTGACAACGATAAGTATCTTCGTATGCATTGGGAGATTTCCAAGAAGGATAGGGGCTCAAAATGGAAGGTCTATTCAAAGGGCGGTGATTTTAGACGCTGGTATGGCAACTTGTTTCATGTAATTGATTGGAGCGAACCGGCTAGGCGTTTTTACTTAGACAACAAGACCTCGACGTTGCTGCCTGAGAGATATTGGTACCAGGGTGGCATAACCTATACGATGCTTACTTCTGGCAAGGCTTGTTTCCGCTATATCGACGATGGCTGCATCTGGGATAAATCTGGACCGGTAATTTGTCGTTTGGGAAAACACCTAAACGTCTGGCTCGCATTCTTAAATTCAAAGATTGCCCAGCAGTGTCTCGATGCGCTTAATCCCACTTTGAATCTTCAGGTCAAAGATGTTAAGGCCTTGCCTCTTTTGAACGGCTGCGATCAGCTTGAGGGCTCTCCTCTAGTTGATGAATGCATCTCAATTTCAAATCAAGACTGGGATTCGTCTGAAACCTCGATGGATTTCAAACGTCATCCGCTTTGTTAGGGGAGCGACTGTCATGACCATTCAGCCGTGCATCCAGAAACGTTTCGTTCGCGAATTCTGTGGCTATTATGATGAACTCGAAAAGCGGCTTGCCTCGCTTTCGCACTATATTTCCTTTGAGCAATCTAACGGGTTGGTTTATTCAAATGAATTGCTGACGTTGCTTCAGTTGATTGGCAGCGAGGTTGATGTTTGTGGGAAAGCCATTGCTGAAGTTTCAGATGCGTGTCCCGATCTAGATAAGTGCAATATACAGAAGTGGGGATTTTATATTCAAAGAGTGATTCCCGATATGAATTGCATCCAAGTCCAAACTCCTATCGAGAATGCATATTGTCCCTGGGCCAAATTCAGAACAGAGCAGTATGTTGACGCTAAAAATGCAATTAGGTTTCGCTATACGAAGGATTCGTCTCCTGAAGGGGAGAGTCCTGAATGGTGGCGTGCCTATAACTCCGTAAAACATCGACGGAAGCAGCTCGTTAAGCCGGAAAAGTCTGAGTATGAAAGCGCTAACCTTAAGAATGTCATTCATGCTCTTGGAGGTTTATATGTCATGGAGCAATGCTTTTTGAGCCAGTTTGATGCTGCAGTTATTGAAACAGTGCTGCCTTCTTCTCTGTTTCAACTCATCGACGCATAGGATATTTTGAACTGCCCTTTTCTCAGAGTATCCAGGTTGGCACCAATGATTGTCATGAGTATTCGTCCGGATCGACAAGGGCTTCTCGTGATTCGCGATCGCGACTAATTTCGGACGATAGGATGTGGTTGAGAAGTATTTCTTGGACAGCAACGGGAGGCCTAATGATGATTTTGCCAAGGAGGTTCCTGGCATTAGGCAACCAGTTGCTATTTCTGATGCGCCAAAGGTCTCTAGTCTTCCGAATCTCTTGATGTAAAATCTTAGGTGAACGAAAAACGGTTCGACCGTTTTGCAGGGGGCTTCTCGTATTGGGACGCCCTCTATTTTTATGTAGCGACGCTGTGAGTTTTGCATGGGAATTGTCGAATCGATGCCAAATCAAGCTAATTGAATCAGCTTTGGACCTTCTAGTCTGTTTGCGTCTTCCGATTGCATTCGATGAGTGCAGCACTAATCTATGTCCCATTTGTTCCGCCGTCACGGTCGTAGCTCAATATCAACCGCTCACACTTGTTGCTCAACAAATGGCGAGGTTGATGGGCTAAGTTGATGGCAGTGTTTGGTTGGAGGAGGAGAATATGACCGAGTACTGCGATGGCAATAGTTTGACGCTCGATGGCAAAATCGATGAGCTCTTGAGGGATTGTTCGCAACCTACGATATTCGCCTTCTGTGGCCTGTCTCCTCGTCTCGCGGAATCCGTTGCGCGCAATGAGTGCTCGATTCCCGGGGTTGTAGCCAGCGATGTCGCCCCGTTCTTTTCTCCGTCTGATTTTGCCCGCCAAAAGAGGCTGGCCGTGGCTCAGATTCTTTCGGCAGATGGCCCAGTCTTGATGCTGTTTGAGCAGCTTTTAGAGTTGCGTGGGACGATTAAGGAATTGTTCGATGGCAAGATCGTTGTTGTGCAGAACAACCTGTTCCTTGATGGTGAGGGCGTTCCTTCTCCTGTTGATCCTGAGCTGCTTAATGGCTTTGAGTCGTCCTTTGACGATATGACGCCCGATACGACGGGGCTTTCTAAGTACTATGCCAAATCCGTAAAGGTTGGAAGTGCGCACCTTGTAACGCCGATTATTCCGGATGAGTTTTCTGAGTGGGAAGTTATCGATCTGTTTGATCGTGCTTCTTTTGCGCTGGGTGATGCTTCGTCAATTTCTGAGGGCGTCGTCCCTGTTTCGTCGGCTGCGTTTTTGGAATACCGTCTGGGCTTGCTAGATGGCACGGCTGGCCCTGCTTCTGTTTTGGTGAACGCTCGGGAACTTGAGAGCTATAGGTCCGCTCTAGAGGCGGTCGCTTCTGTTGCCCATGCGCTGGGTCTATCCGTTTCCTTTGTGGCGCAGCAAGACCAAGAGGAAAAGGTCGAGGAGTCGGGCCGTCTGCTTTCGGTGCTTCAGCATTACTGGGGCAAGGACGCCTCGTTTAGGAAGCTTCGTTTTTACAAGAATCCCGACTTTGACAACGAGATGGAAACGGTGTCCCAGGGTGCTATCTCCGAGTTTGTCGTAAAACAGGCCGAGGCTGCCCATGCGGGCTCTGTCGATTACAGGAATGTGTTTGTAACGGCGCCCACGGGTGCGGGCAAGTCCATTCTGTTCCAGATTCCGGCGCTGTATCTTGCTCGGAAATATCAGCTGGTCACGCTGGTTATTGAGCCGCTGAAGGCCCTAATGATCGACCAGGTTGCCAACTTGCGAAAACGTGGCGTTAAGAATGTCGTTGCCATTAACTCGGACATTCCCTATGGTGAGCGGCTTGAGTCGCTTGACCGTGTTAAAAACGGCGAGGCCTCCGTCATCTACCTGTCACCGGAACTTCTGCTGGAGTCCTCAATCCAGGCGATTCTCAACGGCCGCGAGCTCGGTCTTGTCGTCATCGACGAGGTCCATACCGTTACCTCTTGGGGTAAAGATTTCCGCCCGGACTACTGGTATCTGGGGCCGTATCTGTCTAAGCTCCGCAAAAACGGTATGAGCTTTCCGATCTTTTGCCTTACCGCCACGGCTGTCTACGGCGGGCGCGATGATGTTGTTTCGCATACGATCGCCGACCTGGAGCTTGGCAACTGCAAGACGTTCCTGGGCAACCCTCGTCGTAACGACATCTCCTTCGACATCGTCTGGAGAAGCAAAAGCGAGCTGCCCGGTCCCATCGAAGAGGTAAAAACCGACCTCGCCGAGCAGTGGATTGATAAGGCCGTGCGCGACAACCGCCATGCCATTGTCTACTGCCCATATCAGAGCCATGTCAATGCGATTATCGATCAACGCAGCGTTTCTAATTCTCAGGTCTTGGGCTATCACGGCGGCAAAGACGCCGCGTACAAGAAGATCGTTCAAGACGCGTTTGCGTCGGGCAACTGCAGGGTGCTCGTGAGCACCAAGGCGTTTGGCATGGGTATCGATATCGATGACATCGATGCCGTGTACCACTATGCGCCGACGGGCAATCTGTCCGACTATATTCAGGAAATTGGTCGTGGCGGTCGCAAGCGCGGCCTGGGTGCCAAGGCCTGCATCGACTTCTTTATGCAAGACGTTCGCTATTCCGAGACGCTGTATGCGCTCTCCAAGTTTAGCCAGTGGCAGCTTAAAGAGATCATGGCCAAGCTGTACGAGGTCTATGCTTCTGCGCCGCAAAAAGACCGAAGCCAGAATTTCCTAGTGTCGCCCAATACGTTCTCGTACCTGTTTACGAATGAGAAGGACGAGGATCGCAAAACCAACCGCGTTAAATCGGCCCTCATGATGATCTCGCGCGACCTTGAGGATAAGTTCAACTTCCCGGTTATCGTCGTGCGCCCCAAGGTGTCGTATACAAAGCAGTTTGTTTGCATTGAGCAGGTTGCCGAGCGTAGCTTTACCACGTCCTACGGCAAGTATTTACGAAAGATCAGCGAGGCCCATACGCGCTACGAGAATCGTGCGGGGCAGCATGCCGTCAAGATCTCGGACATGGGCGCAATCTATGAGCTCAACGTAGGCGACATGTGGGCTAACGAGTTTAGCGACCTGACCTTTGCCGATTTTAAGCGCCAGCTGTTCACGGGCAAGATTTGTTCGCCGACGGGGGAGCCTGCGCTTTCGAACCGCCTGGCGCTCGACATCAATTACTCCATGCCGTTTGATGGGGCCACGTCGACGCTGTCTGCGTTTGCCGAGGCGCTGCGCAAGACGTTTATGAGCCTTGCGCGTGAGGGCGATTTTTCGGAGAAGGAGTTTACGAAAGAGCTCACCCATCAGCTTGAGGGGACGTCTTTGGAGGTCAAGAAGCCGTCTGCGCTGCTGAATGCGTTTGTTCGTCCCGTCGATGGTGGCCGGCACTTTGGATCCGACCGGTCCTTTAAATGCATCAAACGATTCAATAAGTCTTCGAGGAATACCTATAGCCGCGCGCAGGATGTTCGCTATGGCGTAATCGGGCGCGAGCTTCAGGCAGCCATGAGCAATCTGACCCAGACGCTGGGAAGGTTGCAGCCCCCCGAAGGTAGCAAACATTGCAGGCGCTATCTGGACAACAAGGCTCTCGACGCTCGCTATGCGCTGGCCGAGATCCTGGAGATTCTCAAGCTTGCCACGTACACGGTAAAGGGCGGCGACAACCCGGAGATTTTTATTCGTCTCAACGATGCCTCGAAGGTCAAAGCGTTGGCTTCGGACAGCAGATATTCCAATGGCGTGCTGCGCGAGCTTAACGATCGCCACGAGTATTCGTCCAAGGTTATTAGGGGCTTCTTCCGCTCCACCATGAGCGATGCCGAGCGATGGGACGTGGTCGAGGAGTACTTCTTGGGCAATGACGACTACGTTGCCCAGGTTCTGGGCATCGATGAGAAGCCGGCGGACGAGTCTGCCAAGGCGGCTCCCAAGGTTAGGCATGCGGTTGCAAAGCGGCCTGTCGGCCTCTCGACATCCGTCGTGGCTGAAGGGGCTTCCTATGAGGGCAAGCCGTACTTCCGCGTGTGGAAGGACCTGATCAATAGCTGTTCTGTGGGTCAGGAGATCACCGACGTCCAAAAGCTGAAAGAGTTGGTCAAGAGCAGCAAGCTCGAGATGCCTCGCAAAGACGCGGTAGTCTGCATTGAGAGCACCGACTTTAAGCTGCATCCCGCCCTGTTGTGGAAGAAGAGCCGCGTGATGCTCTTTAGTGCCTCGCGTGCCGATGAGTTTGCCCACACTCAGGACATCGACTGGAAGTGCTTCATTCTAGGCCAGGGAGAGGGCATAGAGGCGATTGCCGACGCACTCGAAAACGCCCCGAAAGAAGCGAAGTAGGAGTCGCGGCGACTTTACGCATAAAAAATGCCGGGGGACATCCCCCGGCTCTTGCCGGAGGGAAGCCCCCGGCTCTTGGAGGTCCCTCTATTCGAGGGTACCGATATCTTTATACCACGAGACGGGCGTCCGATCCAAGTGGAAATGACGTGCCCGCCTCGTGCGCACTAAAGGTTGACTCCGCCAGTTTCGCAGATGGCGCCCATGAGTTGATCAGCGTAAGGAACGGCACCGTAAGCACCATGGAGGTAGCGGTTGATTAAGCTTTCGTCCTTTCGTGGGGAGAAAGAAGAGAGCGGGTAGATGCCTGAGGAACCGCTCTGCCGCTCCTTCTCGATGAACCAGATCTGATCGCGACGAAGCACATCGTTCTTCAGGAGGAGAAGCTCGTTGGTTGTAAAGATGAGCTGTGCTCCGTGTTCGTTGAGGTCTGGATCGAAGAAAAGTGCCACAAGGCTTTCGAGGAGCATCGGGTGGAGGCTGCGTTCGACTTCGTCGACGAACAGGGTCCGGCCGGCATCGATGGCATCGATAAAGTCGACGGCCAGATCGAGCATGGTCCTTGTTCCAAGGGATTCGTCGTCAAGGCCAAAGCCAACGCTATGTCCGCCAATTTCATGTCGGAACTGCATGGCAACCTTTTTATCGGGTATCTCGACGCCGTTGGGTTTTTGGCCCGTGAGCGCTTCGAATACGGCGGCGAGTTTGTCGGCGTTTTCCTTTTGGGCGCTCTTTTCGTCTTCGGTCATGTCGTCGACTTTAAGCTGCACCCCGGTAATGCCCAGGTCCGCGGAGCTAATGGCCTTGATGACCTTTTTGAATTTAGCCTCGCCCAACGTAGCAAGCTTGTCCATAAGCTCCGCATCGGGAATGGGGGCTTCGCGATTGGCTACGATCAGGTCGTCGGCAAACCAGCGCATCGCCTTAACGCATGGTTCGATACCGTAGTTTGCGAGCATGCCAAGGACAAACCCCGGATCCGTATAACCCTTGAGCTTGGTAGAGATGCCGGTATATTTGGAACCTTGCTTGACGGAGTACGTGCCATCGTCATTGCGGGATCTTTCGTAGACAAGACGTTTGGCCTTGGGGCTTACGCTGAGTCTCTCACTGAGGGCGCCATCGTCGTCTAGGGCGAATTCGTACTCGTATCGAGTGCCGTCGGTGTAGAACGTATAGCAAAAGCTCGATGGATCGCTGTTGCCGACAAAGCTTTGACGTCGGGGCAGATGGGCCGGATGCGTGATACCTAAAACGAGGTTGCGAGAGAAGTGAACCGCTCGCAACAGATTGGTCTTTCCGGAAGCATTGGGGCCGTAGATGGCCGCCGCGGTAAGCACGCCGTCCGTGCCGGTGCCGGGAATGCTGCAGGGGTGGACATTCTCCTGATGCTCCTTGTAGGAATTGACGGGCAGCATTGACAACACAGCCTCGTCCTTAACGGAGCGGAAGTTTTTAAAGCTGAACTCTAACAACATAAGGAGCACCTCCTAGTTGGTTGTAAGCAACATACTATACGCTTTTTTGTGGAATAGTCACAATAATAAGGAAAATAGTGACATCTATGCCACTTGTGCTACCGCTCGCACTTGTTGCTCAACAAATGGTGGAGCTGGTGGAGTAAGTTAATACATAGTTGACTGCGAAGCGGGGTCGGCTTGTAGTGGGCGTCCTCTCAAAATGATGCCTGCGAATGCTCTGCATGGGGCGCTATAAGCTTTGCTGTCGGGTAGACTTGTCTATGTTGACTTAGCTAGTTTTATTGGGCTTTTAATCGGTCCTGATTGGATGGGATAGAGATATGGCAACGTTGCTCGCCGATAAATACGAGGCTCGCAAGGTCGAGGTCAATGCTCGCTTTGAGCAGCTTCGTGCTAACGAGGAAGAGCTCAACCGAATCTTCGCCAAGATCTACAACATGGAGGGCGAGGTGCCCATCGAGGTCGAGGACAAGTACGTATCGGTGGCGCGCATCTTCGACACCGCTGACGAGATTCCCGAGAGTTATAAGGGCAACAAGTACGTGCGCACCAAGCGCGACGAGATCACCTCGCTCATTAGCTATGCCGTAGGCTGCATGTTTGGCCGCTACTCGCTGGATGTGGACGGTCTGGTTTTGGCCGATCAGGGTGCCACGGTCAACGACTATCTGGCCAAGATGCCCGATCCCGATCACGTGACCTTTATGCCCGATGGCGACAATGTGCTGCCCATCACCGATGACGAGTACTTTGACGACGACATCGTTCGCTACTTTATCGACTTTGTGCGCACCGTGTACGGCGAGGAGACGCTCGAGCAGAACCTAGCCTTTATTGCCGAGGCGCTCGGCGGCAAGGGTACCTCGCGCGAGGTAATTCGCGCCTACTTTTTGAAGGACTTCTTTAAGGACCACTGCCAGACCTACAAGAAGCGCCCCATCTACTGGTTGTTCGACAGCGGCAAGAAGAACGGCTTTATGGCTCTGGTCTACATGCACCGCTATACGCCCGATCTGCTGGCGCGCATTCGTACCGACTATGTGCACGAGCAGCAGGAGCGCTATCGCTCGCAGATCGCCGACGCCGAGGACGCGCTGGCCACGGCCGAGCGCGGTGAGAAGGTCGCGCTGACCAAGCGCATCAAAAAGCTGAAGGACCAGCTGACCGAGACCGTTGCCTACGAGGAAAAGCTGCATCACCTGGCCGACCAGATGATCAAGATTGACCTGGACGACGGCGTTAAGGTCAACTATGCCAAGTTCCAGGATGTGCTGGCAAAGATAAAATAATGCACACGTGATTACGCGTTACGCGAATTGTTTTGACCGGTATGACGGTGGGATTGTTAGATGGCAAAGTTCGATGTAATTGAAGAGCTGGCAGCGCGCTTTGAGCAGCCGCTGCCCGATTGCCGCGAGCGCCGCGTGGTGGTGTGGCACGACGCGGAAGGCGAGTTTGCCGCCACGTTTGCCGAGCTTGCCGAGGGCGGCTTTGGAGAAGCGGTAGATCAACGCTTGCCGCGTCCGGTGCGCTTTGTGGAGGCTTGCGACGGGCATATGTTTGAGGTCAAGCGCCTTATCGCCCGCGAGGACACCACGAGCGACATGCTGGTGTATCGCCAGCAGGGGCGTGGCGGCCTCGAGGGCGATTGGCTGGCCGATGTTGAACTGTACGCCGATCAGTTCTCGGCGGACTATCTGTCGCTGCTGGCCGATCAGCTGGGCGCCTCCAACGCGAGGGATATTCGCAAGGCTCTGCAGGCGCACAAGTCGTTCTTTGCCGCCAAGGGCCGCGTCGCCAAGTTTTCTAAGTGCATGCCCGCGCCTGCGTGCGCGGCCGATGTTGAGCTGGGCCTGCTGGCCGCCATGTTTGGCGGCTCCGATCCCAGCGCTGCCACCATGCCGTTTATTGTGCGCGCGTGCCTGACTATGCTGCTGCGCGATGGCCCGGAGGCGCTGTCGGAGCTGGCGCAAAAGTTTGAGGCCGCCGATAGCCTTGCAGCCTTTGTGCGTCAGCGCACGGGCTTTGAGGGTACGCTGTTCGAGCGCGATTCGCTCCAGGATTATGCCGCCCATGTGCTGCTGACGGCCTCAGCCTCGCTGGTGCCGGCGGCTGCGCTGCAAAAGCTTTCCAACCATATTGCGCCTGCCTATGCGCCGTATTGCATCGCCGTCGTCCGCGAGTGGGCGGGCGATGCTGCGGCGTCTGATGACCTGCGCGAGATTTGCGAGCTGGTCCAGGACGCGTGCGGCCTGCGCCATGTGTTTGGTGCTCTGCCTACCGACGATCTGCTGCGCCTGGATGTATTCCCGTGCGTTGACGAGGCCATTTTGAGCGACCTGCTCGCCTCGCTGGCGCAGGGTGCCGATCGCGTTGACGAGGCCCGTCGTGTTGCCGCGGCCCGTCGCGACCTGTGCTGGTACGACGATGTCGCCTGCTATTACCAGGTGCTTTTGGCGCTGGCCGACATGGCGGCCTTTAAGCGCGACCATGCGGGTGGATTCCACATTGCCCAGGCAGCCGAGGTGTGGGAGGCCTATACCACAGATTGGTGGCACATGGATGCGGCATATCGCGTGCTGCGCCAGGCCAACGAGCGCTGCAAGCTGCGCGGTGTCGACCTGTTGGAGGAGCCCGAGCGCCGCGCGGTCGAATGGGCCGAGAACAACTACGTTAACTGGTATCTGACCGAGAGCAACGCGTGCTGGGCCAATGCCGCCCAGGCGCAGTGGCGCGATGCCGGCTATGTTGAGGGTGTTGCTCGCCAAGACCTGTTCTATTGGGAGACGCTGCCCACGTATACCGGTAGTGCCAAGGCCAAGGTGGTCCTGATCAGCGATGCGCTTCGCTACGAGGTGGCGCAGGACGTGGCTGCCGCTTTGGAGCGTGAGCGCGGCGGCGAGGTGCGCATGGGTAGCGTGCAGGCGATGTTTCCCTCTATTACCGAGATGGGCATGCCGGCGCTGTTGCCGCATCAGGCCATGACGCTCAACATGGAAACGTGCGCCGTGCTGCTCGATGATATGCCGACGAGCTCTACGGTCGAGCGCCAGGCGGTGCTGCAGAAGGCCGCACCTACGGCTCGTGCCCTGAGTGCCGCGGCGTATCTGGATATGTCTGCCGCCGACCGCAAGGAGCTGCTCAAGTCCAGCGAGATCGTGTACCTGTATCACAACAAGATCGACGCGACGGGGGAGAAACTCGCCACCGAAAGCGACGTGTTCGATGCATGCGCCGAGAGCGTGGACGAGCTGGTCTCGATCGCCAAGCGCGTGTGCACCGACGCGCCAGGCGCCCGCGTGACGATCACATCCGACCATGGCTTTTTGTACACGGCCAACGAGCTGCCGGAATGCCTGTTCCTGGGCAAGAACGACCTGCCCGACGATCCGGTGCTGTTTGGCAAGCGCCATGCGGTGGTCGCTCAGGGCGACACCTTGGCCGATATCGCTAACGGCGCGGACGGTAGCCCGTGTTTAGCCATGAACATGGACCATGTGGTGCCGGGCGGCGGCTACGTTGGCTTGGCTCCGCGCGGGATCGTGCACTACAAGCGACCCGGCGGAACCAAGCGCTACGTGCATGGCGGCGTGAGTCTGCAGGAGCTCGTGGTGCCGGTGGTCGGGTATCGCCGCCTGAGTGCGTCCTCAAAGGAATTCGTTGATACGCAGACTGCGAAGCTGCGCGTGCTGAGCGAGAGCCGCCGCGTTACCAACTCGCTGTTTGGCATTAAGTTGCTGCAGGAGGAGGCCGCTACGGGCAAGGTGCTGCCGTGCGAGTACGAGCTGGTGTTTACCGACGAGACCGGCAACGAGGTGAGCGACGTTGCTCGCGTGCATGCGGACATGACCTCGCCCAACCCGCAGGACCGCGTGGTCGAGGCTCGCTTTACGCTTAAGACGGGTGTGTCGTTTGGGTCCGGCTCGTCCCATTTGCTGGTTTGCCGCGATGCCCAGTCGGGCAAGATCGTTTGGCGCGAGACGTATACCATCGCTGTTTCGTTTGCCCCTGTTGCTGACTTTGGTTTTTAGGAGTGTGCCCTATGATTGATAGCCATGACGACAATCTGTGGGAAGTTCCCTCGATTGATGTGGATGTGCCTGCGGAGGCTGCGGCGTCCGTTGAGGCTGCGGCGCCTGCCCCGGAGCCGGTTGCTGCCGCGCCCGTTGAGGCTGCGGTGAACGCCGAGGACGAGTCCTCGACCGATGGCTATGACCAAGCTGTGGCCGAGGCTCCCGAGGATGAGGGCTACGACATGGACGGGCTGGACGGCAAGCTGCTCGAGCACTTTGCTGGCAAGATCGTGCGCAAGGACCTGACGGCCCTTATGAAGCGCGGCGCAAACGTGCCAACCTTTGTGCTTGAGTATCTGCTGGGCATGTACTGCTCAACCGATGACGAGGAAGCCGTGGCAGAGGGCCTGGATCGCATCCGCAGGATCCTCACCGATAACTACGTGCGTCCCGACGAGTCCGAGCGCATTAAGTCCAAGATTCGCGAACTGGGCCGCTTTACCATCATCGATAAGGTGACGGCCAAGCTCGACGAGTACAAAGATATCTACGTGGCGTCGTTTGCCAACCTGACCATCGAGCCGTTTGTGATGCCGGCCGAGTACGTGCGCGACTATTCCAAGATTCTGCAGGGTGGCATTTGGTGCATTATGAGCATCGAGTATCGTCATCCCGTGGATGAGGAAGACGAGTTTGGCATGGAGGTCTTTGGCGACGATGCGCCGCGCCGCTCCAAGGCCAAGCGCAAAAAGCGCGGCCCCGAGGACTCTCCGTTTAGTGTGGCGTCGCTCACGCCCATCCAGATGCCCAACCTGGACCTGGATGCCATGATCGACGAGCGCCAGTATTTCTCGCGGGACGAGTGGCTCAACATGCTGCTGCGCTCAGCTGGCTACGAACCCAGCGAGCTTTCCGAGAAAGAGCGCCTGCACTTTATCGAGCGTATGGTGCCGCTCATCGAACGCAACTACAACCTGTGCGAGCTGGGTCCCCGCGGCACCGGCAAGAGCCATATCTACAAAGAGGTCTCGCCCTACGCCATCTTGCTCTCTGGCGGCCAGACCACCACGGCCAACCTGTTCGGCCGCATGAACTCCATGCGCGCCGATCGCGTGGGCCTGGTGGGCCACTGGGATTGCGTGACGTTCGACGAGGTCGCCGGCATGCGCTTTAAGGATACCAACGCCGTGCAGATCATGAAGGACTACATGGCGAGCGGCAGCTATGCGCGCGGCCGTGACCAGATTAACGCCGATGCCTCCATGGTCTTTGAGGGCAACATCAACGACACCGTGCAAAACGTCCTTAAGACCACGCACCTGTTTGATCCGTTTCCGCCGGAGTTTAACAACGATTCGGCCTTCTTCGACCGTATCCATTATTACCTGCCGGGCTGGGAGATTCCCAAGATGCGCTCGAGCCTGCTGACCGGGCATTATGGCCTGATTACCGACTGCCTGTCGGAGTTTTGCAAGGAGATGCGCCGCAAGGACTTTACGCACCATATCGACCGTTACTTCCGCTTTAACAGCGACTTTAACAAGCGTGACGAGATTGCCGTGCGCAAGACCTTTAGCGGCCTGGCCAAGCTGCTGTTCCCCGACGAGGCCATGGACAAGGACGACGTGCGCTGGCTGCTGGATTACGCCATCGAGGGTCGTCGCCGCGTAAAGGAGCAGCTCAAGATTATGGCGGGCGTCGAGTTTATCGACGTCAACCTGGGCTATATGGATGCCGACAACCCGCAGGACGTGCACGTGGTGCGCGTGCCCGAGCAGAGCGAGGACACACTGATTCCCGACGGGCCGCTGCTGTCCGGTCACGTGTTTGGCGTGGGCAGGTCGCAGGGCGGCGAGGTCGCCGTGTACAAGCTGGAGAACAAGGCCGTTGCCGGCGAGTGTAAGTTTAAGCACGAGGGCGTGGCCTTTAACAAGCCGGTGCGCGATACCCTGGAGGCCGCGTTCGACAACTTTGTGAACCTGGCGAACCGCGTGGCGCCGGGCATGCACATTGGCTCCAAGGATTACCTGCTGTTCTATAACGACCTGCAGAGCAAGGGCCTGTCCGAGGAAGTTTCGCTCGCCGAGTTTGTGGGCCTGTGCTCCGCGGCGTGCAACCGCCCGGTGATGCCTGCGCTGGCGATTCCGGGAATCTTGCGCATGTCGGGCTCTATGGACGAGATCCGTGGGCTCGAGGACATTATGCGCGTGGCCAAAAACGCCGGCGCCAAACGCGTGATTTTGCCGCTGAGTGCCATCGCCGGCCTGCAGAGCGTGTCGTCCGAGATTATTTCGGGACTGAGCCCGGTGTTCTACATGGATGGTGACCCGGTCGACGCCGCGAAGAAGGCACTGGATCTGTAGGAGTGCGGGCGAGCGGGGCGTCCGGTGTTCGGGTGCGCCGCGTACATGTTGGTGCGTAGTGCGTGAGGAGGCCTTGCTATGGCGGGCGAGCGTTCTGTTGGTGAGCTGCTCGACGAGCTGTTTGGCTTTGAGTCGGTAGCCAAGCGTCAGACGGCGCTTGAGCAGTACGATCGCGGGGAGCTGGTGCGCAAGGCGCGCTCCCGCGAGCTGCTGAGCGTGCTTAGGGGCGTCGAGGCTGCCGAGCACGCTGCGCGCGACTCTGCCGTGCGGGCTGTTGATACGTACGTGCGCCGTGTTGAGGGTGCGGCCCTTGCGCGGGCTCGTAAGCAGGCGGGCATTGTTGGTCCGCTGCAGATGGAGCGCCGCTATGCTGCCTTTTTGCGCATGGAGGACAAGGCCGAGCTGCTGGCCCGTTTGGAGCAGACGCTTGCGTTTATCGAGGTAAAGCTGCGTGCGAATACGGCGGACAGAGTGCGTGCGGCGTACGATGCTGCGGGGGCTATGGTGCTGCAGGACGTGGCGCGCCTGAGTGACGTGCGCGTTGTGGATGCCGTACCCCTGGATGCCGACCTGCTGTGTACGCAGCTGGAACAGTTGCGTTGTGCCGCCGATGCGACGGACCTTGCGGGTATGATCACAGCGACGTTTGAGTCCGAGCTGAGTGCGACAGGGTCGCAGGGCGCTGACGGGCTTGTGGACGACGTGGCCGGTGATGTTGCTGGTGACGTGGCGTTGGAGCGCGAGCTTACCAACGTGCATGGCGCTGCGCAGCGAGCGCGCTTGGCGGCGCAGGCATATCGGGCCGAGCGCGCCGCCCGCATTGCAGGAAGCACGGTTGAGCCGGTATCGTTGCCCGAGCCTGCGTGCGTTGCGTGCGAGACGGCGTGCGATACCGGTTTGCTTTTCGAGTTGCTCGCTCAGGTTAAGAAGTCGTTTGAGACCTACCGTCGCGTTGTTGCCGACGGCGGGTTGTTCTGTGCGTTTGGCTCTGGCTCGCCGCATGGGATTTGCAGGGGCTCGAGCTATTTCGACTATGATTCTCGGCTTGACGAAGACGTGCTGGTGGGCGAGTACGACGGCGCTACCAGGCACGATGTTCGGCGTGAGGTCACGATTCCCGAGCTGGTGGATGAGGCTTCTGCCGAGGGCGGCGATTCGCTCGAGGTCGCCGTGGCGCGCATGCGGGAGTTTAACGGGCGCCGCTACGATGGTGTGCTGGATGAGGACCCCCACGCGCCATGTGAATGCGTTTTGGTATGGACTCAAAAAGCTCAGTCAGTATTGCGAGGCCGCCGTGCGTGTGGACGAACGCGCTTGGGATTGCTTTATCGATAAGGTGCAGTTCGCCTACGATGAGCCCGTGGGGCGTTTGGCTGTGCAGATGGACGACAAGCAGGTTGCGGCTTTTGTTGCTGCCGTGGATGAGCTTGGCGCTGCTGAGTAGGAGCCTGGCCTGGTAGGAGGTTTCACCATGAAGATCGAAGTTGATGTAGACCAGCTGCGCGAGAGTCTGCTCGATCGCGCGGGGAGTGCAGCAGGCGTGGGCTTTCCGGCTGCCATGCTCGACGTAGTGGATATCGAGGACGAGTCGCCCCAAGAGCTCCTAGCCCGAGCCGAACGCGAAGGCCTCGACCTCCGCGACTTTGCCGTCGACGATGACTAGGAATGTGACAAGGATAGCTAATTTGGGATGGTCGTCTGCGCCCGCCGCTGCGCGAAAATGCATGATAAGCCGTCCCAATGGAGCCTAATGAGGTCGCGACCCTTCTATTTTGACCGCACGCCGGCTAAGTGAGTAGGCTTTATTGGATATCCTGAGCACACGACTAATTTGCTTCAATAAATCCGCAGGTCACAGACTTGTGCTTTGGTGACGTGGTCGGCGATTCGACAAAAGTCTACTCACTTAGTTTTGAGAGGCGCTAATTGTCCGCAACGAGACCCCAGCCGGGGCGATTGATGCTCAAATGTAGCCAATTCGGGACGGCTGCCCCTGGCCGCTACGACGCCAGGGTGGCGATAACGGCTTCGTCGCCGGCGTATATGAGGGTGTTGCCGTCGGGGATGATGGTTTGGCCGTCGCGCTTGAGCATCACGACGATAAAGGGGTGCTTGCCTTGCGGCACGTCGCGTAGACGCTGGCCGGCCAGACGCCCGTGGGGAGTCACGGTGACCTCACGCAGTGTAACCTCGGCACGCTCTTCAAACGTCGGGGCAGCCATCACCAACAGGTCACCTTCCTTGATCACAGTATCCCCGTTGGGCAGTACCGGATGCGCGCCATCGCGCAGCACCAGGACGACGAGCATGTCCGTGGCACTGCCGATGTCCGCGAGCGAGCGACCGGCAAACGGATGGCCCGCGCCCACCTTGAGCTTAACGAACGACATGCCGTCCTCGTCGCGGTAATCGTTAAAGGTGCGGCGCACGTCGCCGGCCGCATCGATTATGTCGAGCTTCTTCGCCACCGCCGGCAGCAGCGAGCCCTGCACCACAATGCTCGACACGGCAATTACAAACACCAGGTCAAACAGGTCGTGCCCACCGGGAACGCCGGCCACCACGGCAAAGAGGCTAAACACGACCGAAGCCGCACCGCGCAGGCCCGTCCAGCTTACGAGTGCGACCTGGCGAGGATTGGACTTAAAGGGCGCCAGCAGCATGCCCACGGCGACGGGGCGGCTCACAAAGAGCATAAACGCCATGAGTGCCAGGCCCGGTAGTAGCACTTGCGGCAGGCGCGCGGGCGTCACGAGCAGGCCGAGCAAGAAGAAGATCGTCATCTCTGCCATCTCGGTGAGGGTGTCAAAGAAGTGCGCCATCTCGACCTTGCCGGTGATGTCGCTGGCGCCTAGCACAATGCCGGCAAGGTACACGGCTAAAAAGCCGTTGCCGCCTAGGTAGCTCGGCAGCGCGTAGGCGACGATCGCCACGGCGAACAAAAAGATGGTCTGCGCGCCCTCGGCTGTTGCGTGCGCGCGCTCGATCAGGCGGCCCGATGCCCAGCCGATGACAAGGCCCAGCCCCACGCCCAGGATGATCTGCTTGGCGAGCAGCACAGGGATGTTAATGTCGCCGCCGGCCGCAAGGGTTGCAAGCACGGCGGTGAGCATGTAGGCGACAGGGTCGTTGGAGCCCGATTCGACCTCGAGCAGCGAGTCGGTGCCGCCCTTTAGCGATAGGCTGTGCTCGCGCAGCACGCTAAAGACGCTGGCTGCGTCGGTGGATGCTACAACCGATCCCAGCAGCAGGCCGCCGATCCAGTCGAAGCCCAGTGCGAAGTGCGCAAAGGCGCCGGTGATGCCGGCAGTGATGACGACGCCGAGGGTGCTCAGCAGCACTGCAGGTGCGGCGACAGGTTTGGCGCGGTCGATATTGGTGTTAAAGCCGCCGTAGAACATGATGAACAGCAGCGCCGTGCTGCAGACGGTTTCGGTGAGTGCGTAGTCGCTAAAGTCGATGTGCGCCGGCCCGTTGACGCCCAGCAGCATGCCCAGCGCGATGAAGATGAGCAGGGTGGGGAAGGGGAGCTTTTTGCCGACGGGTTTGATGGTCAGGCACAAAATGATGACGAGGCCTATAAAGAGAAGTATCTGGTTCATGGATAGTGTCCGCTCCTGGGTGGTTGGCGTGGCACGGTCAGTTATCTGCGGTTATTTGTACCCAAAGGTGGTGGGTTTATGGGAACGGATTGCGGGCGTGCGTATTTTCGACACGAGGCTGCGGCGTGTGCGACGTTGGTCGGGGAGCAGCTGTCGGCGGTGCACCGTGAACTGCGCGCGCGGGCGTGCGGCCGCTAACGACCGTTGGCGACGCGGGGCTCTTCCCAGCTTTATTGCAACGGAGTACAATGGGTAACGTTTAAGTTCAACTTGAAGTTTTAGTTGCGGCTCCAGGCTTCGGCCACAAGGTAGGGAAAGGCGTTCCATGGCGATCTATGTGACATCTGATGCTCACGGGCACGTGCGCGCGCTGGACGAGGCCCTTTCCAAGATCTCGCTGACGTCCGACGACACGCTGTATGTGCTGGGCGACATGATCGACCGCGGTCCCGATCCGGTCGGTGTCATCAATTTGGTGCGGTCGCTGCCCAACGCTCACGTGCTTAAGGGCAACCACGAGCAGATTATGCTCGACGCGATCATCGGCCAGGACCCGCTCGATGCCGAGACCTGGGACATCAACGGCGGTTGGACCACGCGCCAACAGCTCAACGAAATGGAGTTTGAGGCGTACGAGGAGCTGGTGCGCTGGGCTGCCGCCCTGCCGCTCTATGCGGTGGCAGAGACTGCCGAGCGACCGTATCTGCTGGTGCACGCCGGCATTCAGACCGAGGCGGCGCGCGCGTTTTTGCTTGAGCATGGTGTCGATTGCGGTGACGGCAGGGGAGCGGTCGATGCCGATAGCGAGCTGCTGCTGCAAATGCTCGCCGTGCAGTCGACCGATGACTTGCTGTGGATTCGCCATGGCTATTGGGATGCCCCGACGGGGCTGCTTTCTGCCGAGGGCAAAGGTCCGGTCGTGGTGAGCGGTCACACGCCCACGGTGTCGCTCGGGCGTTATTGCGAGGTCGGCGGCCTGGCAGGGCTCGATGAGGAGTCGGGCCGCGGACAGATTGTGCGCTTGGGCGGTGAGGATACCGCCGGTGTTCCCGACCGTATCGACATCGACTGTGCCGCCGCCACCGGCTCCGAGTTCGGCCGCGTCGGGATCCTGCGCCTGGACGATGGGGCGGAGTTCTATGCAAACATTCTTCCTGGCGAGTAATCGGTGCAAAGGGTAGCTAATTTGGGACGGGGCTTTTTTGACTACTTTTGCCCTTCTGCCCATCAAATGATTTTTCTGGGGCGGGGATTACATAATCATTTGGCTGCCCGCTGGCTATGTGAGTAGACTTTTTTGGAAATGCCGAGCACCCAACATGTTTGCCTCAATAAAACCGCAGGTCACAGACTTGTGCTTTGTCGGTGTGGTCGGGGATTCGGTAAAAGTCTACTCACTTAGTTTTGCGTGATGCATATTGTCCGCAACAAGACCCCAGCCCGGGTAATTCCATCGCAAATTCCGGTGGCCGAGGCAGCTAATTAGACACCGTACGGGTTGCGGGCTCGTTCTATGCGCTGGCGAATGTGGGCGTACTCGACAATCAACAGCACCAGCAGTAGGGCCATGATAGCCAGGTAGCTCACGACGGCACCCATCAGCCCCAGTAGATTGATGAGGATCATCGGCACCACCACGCTCACGGCAAAGCAAATGAGGTAGATCTTGGTGACATCGCCGGCGTGGCGCAGCACTGTGATAATGGCGTAGATAAAATCGATGGCTGCGGTGATGCCGCCGGCGACGACCATCAGCAGCGCCAATGTGCGGTAGCGCTCAAAGTTGAGGCCGTACATAAAGCTCATAAGGGGAATGCCGGGGCCTGCCATAAACGCGGCGCATGCGCCAGTGAAACCCAAGATCAGCGCCATGACGGCGACAATAATTAAGTCAAAGCGGCGACGCTTGCGCGGGTTAGCCCAAATGCTCGACAAACGCAAGAGCTGCGGTTTATAGATAAAACCAACGCTCAGCAAAATGGCCTGCGCCGGAAAGAACAGGGCATTAAAATACAGCTGATATTTGTAGGCCAGCGTGCCTTCCATCACAAACTTGGGCATGCTCTCGATAAGGTTGAACAAAAAGAGCGCGCCAAAGAGCGGGGCACACTGCGCAAAAAGGCGGCCGACTTCGCGTATGCTCACGCGACGCGATTTTTCGGTTTCGAGCAGGGCGAGCGGGGCGGTGACCAGCACGAGCGAGGCGATCGCTGTAACACCCATGGCCATGGCCGCGATGGGCATGCTGCGCGTGAGGAACAGTGCCGCGCTAAAGACCGCGATGACGCCGGCGGAGCGCAGCGTTTGGCTCATGCCGGCTAGGTAGAGCTTGTCGGCCTGCTGCAGGCGGCCCTCGTACACGTCGGCGATGCCGTCGATCACCTTATAGAGGTAGACGCCCAGGCCGATCGTCGCCATGTGCGCGTCGTAGCCGCGGGCGCTGCTGTACATGAGGCCGCAGGCCAGCGCGATCGCTCCGCAAAGCCAGCGGTTGAGCTGGTAGGAGGCAAATGACGTCTTCTCGTCGATGTCCGAGACCTGAAAATTGCGCACGCCGTAGTTGCACGCGATCATGATGAGCGTGCCGGTGACAAAGGCGATGGAGAACTTGCCGGCTTCTTCGGCGCCCACGAGTTGCGTGGACACGATAGTGAGCAGTGGAAACGCCATGCCCCACACGGCGGTGCCGAGGGTATTCCAAAGGTAGTCGCGGCTGGTGGCGTGCTCCTCGTATTCGGCTTCCTGCATGGAGAAACCGCCGCCGTAGACGGCACCGAGCAGGCGGTTCCACCAGGCGTTGACCATACGGCGGACAGGACCGGGCTCGCGATCGCGCTCGCGCCGACGACGCGTGGCTTGGCCGCTATTTGGCCCGCCGGCGTTGCGCTGACTCAGCTCCTGGATACGCGCGAGCTCTTCGGCCGTGTGGGAGGCGGGGAAGAGGCCATTCTCGATGCGGCCGCCCTGTCCGTGCGCCCCGCCCGATACAGTGGGGTTGGCGATGCCGTTGCGGCGGGCGATGGCGCGGCGGATGCTATCGAGGGGCGAGATGCTCAAGGCGGGTCCTTTCTATTGCTGCGTTCTAGTATAGACGCGACGGTGTCACTCATGTTTTTGAACGGATTGTTCAATATTTTCGGGGGGCGGCAGTAAATTGTCGGTGAGCGTGCGGTATCCTGTTGAAGTTATGTGATACCACGATGCCGCCCGCGCGGTACCAAGGAGCTTCTACCTATGGACGTCGCCGCATTCTTGCTGGCTCTTGTGCCGATCATTTGGCTTGTCGTGATGCTGCTGTGCTTTAAATGGCCAGCTTGGAAAGCCGCCATCGGATCGTTTGTCCTCTCGTGCGTGCTTGCCTTCGTATGGTGGCACCTGCCGGCAGCGCAGATCGCGACCGCCTCGCTCGAAGGCTTTTTGATGGCCCTGTGGCCCATCGTTTTGGTAATCATCGCCGCGGTGTTCACGTATAACCTGTGCGTTCGCACGGGCGCCATGGACGTAATCGGCAGCATGATCACCTCCATCAGCAGCGATCGCCGTCTGCTGGCGCTGCTTGTGGCCTGGTGCTTTGGTGGCTTTATGGAGGGCATGGCCGGTTTTGGCACCGCCGTTGCTATTCCCGCCGGCATGCTCGCGGGCCTGGGCTTTGAGGCCGTGCCCGCCGTGCTCATCTGTCTGCTGGCCAACGGCGTGCCCACGCCCTACGGCTCCATTGGCATTCCCACGGTGTCCGTTGCCGGTCTGGTGGGCCTGGATCCGCTACATTTGGCGACCGTTCAGATGGTGCAGTTGGCGCCTTTCTTTGCGATGATGCCGCTGTTTATCGTGCTGGTTGCGGGTCGTGTCGCCGATGACCAGGGTAATGTTGCGGGCGTTGCCGAGCGCCTGAACGGCGTGGCGGGCATCGCCGTGCTCTCCGGCGTGTCCTTTGCCGGTGCGGCTCTTGTCGTTGCTATGTTTGTGGGTCCCGAGCTTGCCGTCGTCGTCGGTTCCATCGTTTCGCTCGCGCTGACAGCTGCGCTTGCCATGCGTGCCGAGAAGTCGGGGCATCTGGACGCACGCTTCCACATGAATATCGAGGCCGGCGAGCAGCTCACCGCTAAGTCGGCGCTTTCGGCTTGGTCGTGCTTCATTTTGATCTTTGTGCTGCTGTTGGGAACGTCTAACCTGGTGCCTGCCGTGCATGCTGCGCTCGCACCGTTTGCGAGCCAGGTGCAGGTGTATTGCGGCGAGAACCCCGGCACGCTCACGTTTTCGTGGATCAACACGCCGGGCGTCTGGATTTTCCTGGCGGCGTTTGTCGGCGGCGCCATTCAGGGTGCTTCGCCGCGCATGATGGGCGAGGTACTGGCCGCGACCGTCAAGCAGATGATGCCGACGGTCATTACCATGCTTTCGGTTCTGGGCTGTGCCAAGGTTATGGGCTATGCGGGCATGATCTCTTCGATCAGCGCGTTTTGCATTGCGGTCGCCGGTGGCCTGTACCCGATTCTGGCTCCGTGGATCGGCGCGGTCGGTGCATTCGTGACCGGTTCGGGCACGTCTTCTGGCATGCTGTTTGGTCCCATCCAGAGCCAGGCTGCCACCGCGCTGGGCGTGAGCGACTACTGGATGGTCGCGCTGAACGCGCTTGGCGTCGCTGCCGGCAAGATGATCTCGCCGCAGACGCTTGCCATCGGCCTGGCCGCCGTGCACGTGCGCGGCAAGGATGCCGAGCTCTTGGGCGCTGTCCTGCCCTACGCCGCCGGCATGCTGATCCTTATGAGCGCCATCGCCATGCTCGGCCAAGGCCTGCCGCTATAGTTGGCATTTAGGGACGCTCCTTTTGTGCCGGCGCTTTGGGAACGTCCCTAAGTGCCGGCATCCGGGGACACTCCTTGAATGTTGCCTGTTCAAGAGTTTCCCCAACGACTCGTCGTTTAAGAACGTCCCCAATGACTAGGCCGCTTGCCTGCGATTTTTGACCGTTGGGCGGGCTTGCCCCCCCTTGCCACAAAAACGTTTTTGCATATCGGGTACAACGGGCTTTACGTGAGTAAAGTGCGCGCCGCGCCCGCGTGACGCGCTTTTAAAGGAGGCCCCATGCCTGGTGTTACCCCTGCAGAAGTTCTGTCCAACTTTGGTATTACGCTGGTCGAAGATCCCGCCGAGAATCAGCCGCGTCTGCTGGTCGATCTACCTGCTGCGGAGCTCGTCGAGCACGCTATCCGCCGTGAAGAGGGCCGCATGGCATCCAACGGCGCGCTGGTAATCGAGACGGGGGAGCGCACCGGCCGTTCTCCCAACGACCGCTTTATCGTTGACACCCCCGATGTTCACGACAAGATCGCCTGGGGCGCCGTCAACCGCCCGCTTTCGATTGAGAGCTACGAGGCCATCAAGGCCGGCATCGTCGACTATCTCAACGAGCGCGACGTGTTCGTCACGCGCGGCATGGCGGGTGCCGACCGCAACCACACGCGTCGCCTGCTCGTTGCCTGCGAGCGCGCGAGCCAGGCGCTCTTCATTAAGCAGATGCTCGCCCGTCCACTCGCTCGCGAAATTGCGCGCACCGGCGAGCCGGACTTTTGCGTGCTCGCGGCACCCGGGTACCAGTGCGACCCTGCCATCAAGGGCCTCAACTCCAGCGCCGCCGTGGTCATCAACTTCCAGGAACGCGTGATTCTGGTTGCCGGCACCGGCTACTCCGGCGAGATTAAAAAGTCCATCTTCAGCGTCATGAATTACCTGCTGCCCGTCGAGGACGATGTGCTGCCCATGCATTGCTCGGCCAGCATGGATCCCGTCACGCACGAGACCGCCGTGTTCTTTGGCCTGTCCGGCACCGGCAAGACCACGCTTTCGGCCAATCCCACGCGCCTGCTGATCGGCGACGACGAGCACGGTTGGTCCGACATGGGCATCTTCAACATCGAGGGCGGCTGCTACGCCAAGTGCGAGGGCTTGGACGAGTTTCACGAGCCCGAGATCTTCAATGCCGTTCGCTTTGGCGCGATCTGCGAAAACGTGGTGCTTGACGAGAACCGCAAGCCCAACTACGATGACGTCTCGATCACGCACAACACGCGCGTTGCCTATCCCGTCGAGCATATCCCCAACGCGTGGACCAAGGGCATGGGCACCACCCCGAGCGTCGTGCTGTTTTTGACCTGCGATGCCTTTGGCGTGCTGCCGCCTATCTCGCGCCTGACGGCCGATGCCGCCATGTATCACTTTGTGACAGGCTTCACCGCAAAGATCCCCGGTACCGAGGTCGGCGTCACCGAGCCCACGCCTACGTTCTCCTCGCTGTTCGGAGAGCCGTTTATGCCGCTCGATCCCATGGTCTACGCCAAGATGCTCGGCGAGCGTATCGCCGACGGTCGCACCCGCGTCTATCTGCTCAACACCGGCTGGATTGGCGGCGGTTATGGCGTGGGCCATCGCATCGAGCTTGCCTACACGCGCGCCCTGGTCGCACGCGCCCTCGACGGTACCATCGAGGACAGCGAGTTCTTGCACGACGATATCTTTAATGTCGACATTCCCACCACGTGCCACGGTGTGCCGGACGGCATCCTGGTGCCGCGCCAGTACTGGCAGAGCACAGCGCGCTACGACGAGGCCGCGCACAACCTGGCGGTGATGTTCGAGGAGAACTTCGAGAAGAAGTACTCGCACCTGCCCGAGTCCGTCAAGGCCGCCGGCCCGCACGCTCAGGTGTCCGCCGAGGCCCGTCATCGCGGCCGCGGCCTGCTGGGACTCCGCCACTAGCGTCGCCTCGAGTCCATATCCACCGCAAAGAGGCAGGCGCCTTTGTGGTGGTTTTGCTCGTGTGGATGACTCGGGTTACAATGCGCCTGACATATCGTCCCCTTCTCCGGATGGGGACAGCGTAAGCGCTCTTGTGACGGCACCGTAGGACTTTGAAGGTGGCCGTTGTAAGGGCGCTTTTTGTTTAGGCGCTCGCGTTGGCGCGAATTGCGAAAGGAGCACGTATGAAGAGCTTTGTTGCCGAGGATTCATTTTGGGAGCTATTTCCACAGGCGGCGGTCGGCGTCGTGGTCGTGGAGGGCATGAAGCCCGCGGCTACGATTCCTCAAGAGGACGTGGACGCGATTGCGGCGCTGCTCGATCGCGCCAATATCGATGCGGAGCGCCACCTGACAAGCGATACCATCAGCGAGAACACGCCGGTCAAGGCATGGCGCGAGGCCTATCGCCTGTTCAAGACTAAAAAGGGCGCCCGCTGCTCGATCGAGAACTTGCTCAAGCGCGTGCTCAAGGGCAAACCGGTGGGCCACATTACGCCCGCGGTGGACATCTATAACACGGTGTCGTTGACCTACGCGCTGCCCGTTGGCGGCGAGGACCTACATGCTATCGAGGGCGATCTGCGCCTGGCGGTCACTGATGGCGGGGATGCGTTCCTGCCACTTGGCGAGGAGGCAGATGATCCGACGCTGCCCGGCGAGCTCGCCTACATCGATGATGCGGGCGCCGTGTGCCGCTGCTGGAACTGGCGCGACGGCGTTCGAACGGCTCTGTCCGACGATTCTGCCGATGCGTTCCTGGCGATTGAGTGTGTAGAGCCCGAGCGAATGGGGGACTGTCAGGCCGCGATCGATCGCTTAGCCGAGCTGCTCGAGCGCTATCTGGGAGCGACGGTTGTCGTTAAGACGCTTGTGACCCGCGATAACCCGCGCGTGGAACTGTAGCGGCGCCTAGAACCTATTGATGCCCCAAACCACCACAAAGGTACTATCCCCCTTGTGGTGGTTTTTATGTTGATGAGTTAACAATTGGGATATTTGGGTACGGGGGTTCAGGCATGCGGCTAAGATGTTTACCCGTTAGCATCATGCAAGCGAAAGGCGGTCGTCTCCCATGCAGCAGAGCGACGAGACACGTTTTGAGGATTTTGTCGGACTGATCAGCGGACTCTACAAGGAGATCCAGCGCATTAAGGCATCTGAGGGAGCAAGGCTGGGTCTTAAGGGTTCCGATATCATGTGCCTGTACTATCTTGAGCGCAGCAAGGACGGCCTGACTGGTGCCGACCTCGCCCGCATGGCAGGCGTGACCCGCGCTGCCGTCTCGCGCACGCTGGCGCATCTGGAAGAGGGCGGCTACGTCGAGGTCGACGATTCGGGCGATGCCGCCGTTAAGTATCGCGCCCCGGTTCGCCTGACCACGTTGGGCGGCGAGAGCATGAATGAGGCCGATCGTATTATTCGCGAGGTGCTCGACGCCACCGGCAAGGCCATGGGCGTGGAGCAGCGCGAGCAGATGTACGCGTCGTTGCGTACGATTCTCGACACCCTGCGCGAGCTGTAGGGCCGCCTAGGCATTTGCTTCCCATTAACAACTGCATCGTCCCGTTTGAGCGCGTATACCGTGCCGGGACATTGCTGTCAAAATTCCCTGCGCGGGACCTGTGCAAGAAAGGATTCGCTATGTCCGTCCGCATTATTACCGATTCCGCAAGCGATATGTCGCCGGCGGAGCACCCGGCACTGGCTGTTTTGCCGCTGTCCGTTACCTTTGGCACCGATGTGTACATGGATGGCGTCGACATCGATCACCAGCGCTTTTACGAGATGCTCGTGGAGCGCGATGAGCTGCCCAAGACCGGTCAGGTCAACCCGTACGCGTTTTCGCAGGCGATTGCCGAGGTTCGTGAGGCCGGCGATGAGGCCGTGATTATTACCGTGGGCGCTAAGCTTTCCGGCACCAATCAGAGTGCCCGTACCGCACTTGCCGAGGCACCGGGCGGCGATGTGTTCGTGGTAGACAGCAACAACGTCACCCTGGGCGAGCGCGTGCTGGTCGAGTATGCCCTGCGCTTGGTGGACGAGGGCCGTAGCGCGGCCCAGATCGCGGCGGCGGTCGAGGCCGTGCGCGACCGCGTGGTGGTTATCGGCCTGCTCGAGACGCTGGAGTACCTGGTGCGCGGCGGTCGCCTGTCTGCTGCGGCCGGCGCCGTGGGCACGCTGCTCAACGTAAAGCCCGTGGTGGCTGCCGAGGACGGTCTGATCGTGCAGCTGGGCAAGGCGCGCGGTTCCAAGAACGGTCGCAACCTGCTGAACCAAAAGGTCGAAAAGGCGGGCGGCGTCGACTTTTCCATGCCGCTGGCGCTCGGCTATACGGGCCTTTCGGATGCGGTGCTCAGGAAGTATATCGAGGATAGTGCGACGCTGTGGGCTGGCCACACCGAGGGCGAGCTGCCCGTTCACACCATCGGCGCCACCATCGGCACCCATGTAGGCCCCGGTGCCGTAGCCGTAGCCTTCTTCCAGCCTGCCAACTAACCGACCTGCCAAAAAGGGACAGGTTTATTTTGGCAGGTTTTATCTGGGCAAACGCTACCTGCCATGCCATGTGATCCCTCGGCGATGACGGGGTTGCGGACCATCGGCCGCACGGAGGCCGCAAATGATCCGCAACCCTGCCGTCCCCGAGGGATCATTTGATTTATGCTGTTGCGGGCGGAAAGGAGCATCGATGGCGTCTGAGGGCTTTTTTGAACGGGTGTACGAGGTGGTCGAGCAGATCCCTGAGGGGATGGTCGCCACGTATGGTCAGGTGGCGCTGCTTGCCGGTCGTCCACGAAGTGCGCGGTACGTGGGGTATGCCCTGCATAGCAATCCGCGCCCTGGTCAGATTCCCTGCCATCGTGTGGTGTTTGCCGATGGCAGCATTTGCGAGGGCTTTGCGTTTGGCGGCCCCGATGCTCAGCGCGAACTCCTGCTGGGGGAGGGCGTGACGTTTGTCGACCCCATGCACGTCGACTTGGCTGCCTGTCGTTGGCCAGCAGGGCTCTAGCGGCTCTGCCGTGGCCAAAACCACCACAAAGCTGGCTGTCCTCTTTGTGGCGGAACGCTGGCTCCATTGATGTTTCCCCAGATAAAACCTGCCAAAATAAACCTGTCCCTAATTGGTAGGTTTACCTTTGTTAACTTATGCAGAAGGTGTGGCGGCGCGGTTTGATACTATAAAGTAAACATTGGTGAACTATATTGTATGCAGCAACGGAGCAGGCCATAGGCGATGAAAAAGCCTGCCCTGTTGAGTTTGATTCGCATTCCTCCCCTCTGTGCGATTCAACGGTGTACTTCGGGAACGGGCCCGCCGGCTGCCATGGTCGGCGGGCGCTTTCCTGTAAGCATGGGGCAAACCCATCAGGTCTGTTATCCCATAATGAGGTACTGACGTTTGGTTTTAGGGGGGGCACTAACTTTGATTGTTAGTCCCGCTTACAGCAACCGATCTTGGTAAATCCCTGCGGCGCTTCTTCGCCTGCGGGGATTCTTGGGCTGTCGCTTCCCAGATATGCTTCTACATGCCGCGCGAACGCTTGCCACGACCACTCGTCTTTATCGGCCTCAAGCCGATCGGGAGAAATCGCGTTGAACAGGCACGTTGGAATCTCGTGCTCGTGCAGATTCTTAGCGATACACGGTGTGCAGCCCTTCTCGTGGTTGACAGGGTTAAATGGGCATTTCCGGTCGTTGCAGGTACAAAACGCAACTGAGCTCATGGGACTCCTTCCGGTCGGTCGGGTCTGCCGTAAAAGCTGCCGCATGTTAAACAATAGGGTGTCATTGCTTAACAGGATATAGCCTCAAGGTGCTTGCGACTTAGGGGTTCTGCCAAGCGGCTGAATATCTCGGCGACCGACCTCTGAAGAAAACAAAACCGCCGCAACGAGGATTGTGCCAATCGCGGCGGTTTAGTTTGAGTGTTGTTTATTGCTCTCGACTAGTACACCATGCCCATGGCGTCCTGAACCTCGGCCAGGGTCTGCTCGGCAATCTCGTTGGCGCGACGGTTGCCCTCGTGCAGAACATCCTTCACATAGTCCAGGTCGTTCTCGTAGCGCTGGCGACGCTCGCGGATCGGTGCGAAGTACCCGTTGACGGCCTCGGTCACGTACTTCTTGAGTTGGCCGGAGCCGCCCATGCCAATCTCTTCGGCAATCTCGACCTCGGAACGGCCGGTGCAGATGGCGGCGGTCGAAAGCAGGCCGGACACGCCGGGGCGGTTCTCGGGATCGAACGTAATCATGCGCTCGGAGTCGGTCTGGCTCTTCTTGATGCGCTTGGCCGTCTCCTCGGCGGTCATCGAGATATTGATGGCGTTGCCGTAGCTCTTGCTCATCTTGCGGCCGTCCAGGCCGGGCAGCAGTGGGGTCTCGGACAGCAGCGCGTCGACCTCGGGGAACACCTTGCCGTAGCGGTTGTTAAAGCGGCGGGCGATGGTACGGGTGAGCTCGATGTGCGGCAACTGGTCGCGACCGACGGGCACAACGTTACCCTTGCAGAACAGGATGTCGCAGGCCTGGTGTACCGGATAGGTGAGCAGAAGGCCGGTGAGCTCGTGGCCCGAGGCCTCCATCTCGGCCTTGACGGTGGGGTTGCGCGCCAGCTCGGCCTCGGAGACCAGCGACAGGAACGGCAGCATGAGCTGGTTGGCGGCGGGCACGGCGGAGTGCGCGTAGATCATGGTCTTGTCGGGGTCGATACCGCAGGCAAGGTAGTCCATGACCATGTTATACACGTTGTCCTGGATGTGCTCGGTGGTGTCGCGGTCGGTGATGACCTGGTAGTCGGCAATGAGCACGTTGGTCTTGGCGCCCATATTCTGCAACTCCACGCGGCCCTTGAGGGTGCCAAAGTAGTGGCCTAGGTGCAGACGGCCGGTGGGGCGGTCGCCGGTAAGCATGGTGAACTTCTCGGGCGTCTTGGCCAGGCCCTCGCGAATGGCGTTGCTCTTTTGCAACGCGACTTCGTAGCTGTTCTCGTTTGGCATGATTGCTCCTAACGTATGTTCATGGGTCAAGATGATAACGCGTTTATTGAGAGGGGCGGGCGAAAGCGAGCAAGGGGGTGGTAAGGCGAGGCATGCGTGGCGGTCGAGGCGCGGTCACGAGCGGCCGACAGCAAACAGAGCGACCATCTGCAGCAAACCTCAATGCCTGTGGTGGCGCTCTTCCTTACGCTCCTCGGCCGCTTGCTCCTCCTGCTTAAAGGCGGGGTCGTCGGGGGTTATCAGCTCGTCTTCGTGCGTGCGCTTGTTGTAATGGTGGCGTAGCACGGGCTCAAACAGGTGCAGGTGCTTGGCGAAGGCTGCCGAGCCAATGCCAAGCACGGTAAAGATGAGCACGCGCATGGGGACTTCGACCTGGTTGATGGCGGCCGCACCGGCCGAAAGCAGGACACACCAGGCATAGATAAGCAGCACAGCCTGCTTTTGGTTATAGCCCTCTTGAATGAGGCGGTGGTGGATGTGGCCTTTGTCGGCCTGCCCAATGCTAATGTGGGCGCGCTTGCGGCGCACGATGGCGCTAAACGTGTCGATGATGGGCACACCGGCAACGATGAGCGGAATGATAAGCGAGGTGAGCGCGGCGGTGCGGCTCACATTAAGCAGCGAAATGGAGCCCAGCGCAAAGCCCAGCAGCAGCGACCCCGAGTCGCCCAGAAAGATGCTCGCGGGGTTGAAGTTGTAGCGCAAGAAGGCCAGGCAGGCGCCAAACAACGCGATGGAGAGCGCGGCGGCATCGATGCGGCCCGAGAGAACGGCCATCGAGAACATCGTGAACGATGCGATGCCGCAGATGCCTGTGGCCAGGCCGTCAAGGCCGTCGATGAGGTTGATAATGTTGGTGAACGCCACCAGGTAGACCACGGTGATGGGATAGGCGAGCCAGCCGAGCATAATCTCGCCGGGGGCAAGCGGGTTGAGGATGACGCCGATTTTTAGGCCACCCACGCAGGCGATGAGCGCGGCGAGGACCTGGCCGGCGAGCTTTTGCTTGGGCCTAAGCTGGAAGACGTCGTCGATCGCGCCGGTCGCAAAAATGACGGTAAAAGAAAGCGCCAGCATGGGGTAGCTAATATGCAGGCGCGGATGCGGGACCAAGACGGGCGGCCAGCCCAGATGCCAGGTGCCCATAATCTGAACGATGCAGGCGACGACCAGGCCCAAAAAGACCGCCGTACCTCCCAAGCGCGGGATGGGCTTGGTGTTGATACGGCGTTTTGAAGGATAGTCAACGGCGTCGAGCTTGATTGCCAGACGTTTAACCAGGGGCACCGTGAGGAAGGTCGTGATATATGCCGCGGCTGCCACGCAAAGGAACGGTATGTAGCTTGTGGATGAAGCCATGTATCAAAAACCGCCAAGCGTCGAAGGAAAAGGTCAAAGGATGCCATGCCGCAAAGGGTATAGCTGACCCATGATACTCGACCAAAGGGGGTGCGGGGAATCGCGCCAATCGATAATCACGCGCTTACCAGATATTCGAGTGATGGTGGGGTTCTGCCTGGTGCCTTTTGAGGATCCTGGCAGGATTTGCAATGGCGATTTTCGGCAAAAGAAAACCACCCCCCACGTTACGAAAATGAACCCACCTAAAACAGGTGGGTGCCCTCATCGACCGTTCCAGCGTCCTTAACAACGAAGGATACCTGTACTACGTACGACTGTGTGGGCTCCCTAAATAAACGCGACGGTTCACCCAGTTGCTCCGCGGGGGGCGGAATACCTACATCATAAAGCTGTACTTTATCGATTCCAGTCTTGACATTACAAAAATCGTGTCGGACGATTACGGCGCCTTGGGCTCGAGCCGTCTGCGCGGTTGGTCCTTTTGCGTTTGAGCTGCTGAATCGTTGTTTTGGAGCATGTTTTTATGCCGACGTCGTTGACCGAACTTTTTTCGCCCGCCTGCCATTTGTGTCCGCGCCGTTGCGGTGCGGCGCGCGATGAGGGTGCGCGCGGCGTATGCGGTGCTAACGACACGCTCAAGGTGGCCCGTGCGGCGCTCCATATGTGGGAGGAGCCGCCTATCTCGGGCGAGTCCGGTTCGGGCACGATCTTCTTTAGCGGCTGCTCGCTCAAATGCGTCTATTGCCAGAACCACGAGATCTCGACGGGCAATTTTGGGCTTGAGATTATGCCCCAGCGTTTGGTCGAGATTATGCTGGAGCTGCAGGACCAGGGTGCCAACAATATTAACTTGGTGACGGCGACGCACTACGCGCACCTGCTGCCGGCTGCGATTGCCGCGGCACGGGCGCGCGGGCTTGTTGTTCCAATCGTCTACAACACAAGCGGTTATGAGCGCGCGAGTGCCGTGGCGGCGCTCGGCGATCTGGTCGATGTGTGGCTAACCGACTTTAAATATGCCGATGCGGGGCTTGCGCAGTCGCTCTCCCACATTAAGGACTACCCGCGTGTGGCCGTGTCGGGTTTGGCGCAAATGGCGCGCGAGATTGAGCGCCGTGGGGGAGAGCTGGTGGACGAGGACGGGCTCATGAAGCGCGGCATGATCGTGCGTCACCTGGTGTTGCCGGGGCATGCGGACGATTCGTGTCGCGTGCTAGACCTGGTGTGGCAGACGGTGGGTGATGTGCCGATCTCGGTCATGAACCAGTACACGCCCAATGCGCTCATGCGCGAGCAGGGCGGCGACTTGGCGCGAGCCGTGACGCGCGAGGAGTACGAGCGGGTGCTCGACCATGCCGACGACCTGGGCTTTACGACGATGTTCTGGCAAGAGGGCGGCGCGGTAGACGAGAGCTTTACCCCAGCGTTCGACACCACTGGCGTCCTCACCAGCGCAAAGTAGCTCTTTTGAGCAGTCTTTTTGGGACGGGGCTATTTTAGCTGCCCCTGCCGTTAATCGTCCAAATCGTTTTCGCTATCTGCCTGGGTAGCTAAAATAGCCCCGTCCCAAAAAGACTGCTCCCGGTGGGGGTCGAGCTACCATCCGAAAAGTAGTCAAAAAAGCCCCGTCCCAAAAAGACTGGGTATTGGGCGTTGACAGTTGGCGAGCCGTAGGTAAAATATCAACTTGTCCTGGGGACGTAGCTCAGTTGGGAGAGCGCTGCCGTCGCATGGCAGAGGCCGAGGGTTCGACTCCCTTCGTCTCCACCCTTGGATTTGATAAGCCGTCGACATTGTGTCGGCGGCTTTTTTTGAAAGAAAGGGCTGCACTATGGCCGAGCTTGATTCCCAACCATTGTCCGACGAGGAGCGCGCCGAGTTGGAAGAGCTCCGCGCTGAGAAGGCCCGCCGCGAGGCCCAGGAAGAGGCCCGGCGCGAGCGTGAGGAGCTGGCCGCCCTGCGTGCCGAGCATGCGAAGGCCGAGGAGGCCGCTGCCAAGGCCGCATCCGAGCCTGCGCCCGCCGAGCCCAAGCCTCAGCCTAAAAAAGCCGCTCGTCCCAAGCCCGTCGATTCCAAGCCGAGCCGTGACGAGATGACGTTTGCCCAGCGCATGGTCACTTCCAAGGAGCCCACGGCCGAGGGCGAGATCCCCGGTATGGCTCCGGCTCAAAAGATCATCATCGCGCTCGCCTTGGTCGCGTTTGTCGTCTTTATGGGCTACACGATCATGACCAGCATGGGCCTGCTCTAACCGATTTGCATCGGGCGTCATGTCCGCATGCTCTGCTCTCGTCCAACCCTCAACCTCTGCACAACGCATCCGAAAGGTCGCCCCATGGCTTTGACCGACATCTCGCATCCCACCGACATCGCAATGCTCACCGATCTGTACGAGCTCACTATGGCCCAGGGCCTGTGGGAGAGCGGCAAGGCCAATGAGCAGGGCTGTTTTACGGCGTTTTACCGTGACCATCCGTTTGGCAGCGCCTATGCCGTCATGTGCGGCACCGCCGAGCTGCCCGAGCTGGTCGAGAACCTGCGCTTTACGCCCGAGGACATCGACTACCTCGCATCGCTCCAGGCCCCGGCCGGCGGCGCGATGTTCAAGCCCGAATTCCTCGACTACCTGCGCGATTTTCGTGCGCATGTAAACATCGACGCCGTCCCCGAGGGCGAGCTCGTCTTTCCGCGCGAGCCCATGGTGCGCGTCACCGGCCCCGCGCTTGAGTGCCAGCTGCTCGAGACGGCGCTGCTCAACATCGTCGGCTTCCAGACGCTTGTCGCCACCAAGACGGCGCGCGTGGTGTTGGCGGCGGACGGCCGTCCCGTGGCCGAGTTTGGCCTGCGCCGCGCCCAGGGTCCCGATGGCGGTCTGGCCGTCGCGCGCGCGAGCTACGTTGCCGGCTGCTCCTCTACGTCCAATGTGCTCGCCGGTCGCCGCTACGGTATTCCCGTCTTTGGCACGCATGCCCACAGCTGGGTGATGAGCTTCGATTCCGAGCTCGAGGCTTTCCGTGCCTTTGCCAAGTCGAGCCCCAAGAACTGCACGCTGCTCATTGACACTTACGATGTGCGCGAGGGCTGCGAGCATGCCATTACGGTTGCCAAGGAGATGGAGGCGGTGGGCGAGCGTCTGTCGGCCATTCGCATCGATTCCGGCGACCTCGCCAAGCTGTCCAAGTATGTCCGCGGCCGTTTTGATGCCGAGGGCCTGCCCTATGTGGGGATCTCGGTTTCCAACGATCTGGATGAATACACGATTCAGTCGCTGCTTGACCAGGGTGCGCCCATCGATAGCTTTGGCGTGGGCACCAAGCTCGCGACCTGCTACGACCAACCGGCGCTGGGCGGCGTGTACAAGCTTTCCGCCCGCCGTGCGAGCGAGGCGGACCCGTGGACGCCGGTGGTCAAGCTCTCCGAGCAGCCCTACAAGCGCACGATTCCGGGCGTGCAGCGCGTGCGCCGCTATTACGACGGCTTTGGCGGCCCGGTCTGCGACATGATCTATGACGAGGACCATCTGGCGGGGGAGGGCGCCGCGCGCGGCAATACCCTCGTGGCCGTGAACGATGCCGCCCTGGTGACCGACGTGTCCGAGCTTGAGTATCGCGAGCTGCTGGCGCCGATCGTGCGCGATGGCAGTGCTGTTGCCCCGCGCGAGAGCATCGAGGCCGCACGCGAGCGTTGCGCTTGGGCGCTGGACCATCTGGATCCGGTCTACAAGCGCTTCCTGTACCCGCAGACCTATGTGGTGGGCATGGAGCAGGGCCTGGCGCAGGTGCGTGACGAGCTCGTGCGCAAGAACATGGCCGCGGCTTCTGCCTTCCCCTGGGCTCGCTAATTTTCTTGGGTGTAGGGCGGAATTACGTTCCCTCGGCCGTCAGCTCGCCCGAACCCTCAACAGTTGATTGGTTTGACGTATGACGACTTCTTATAAAACGATGGTGGTAAAGATCGGTTCGTCCACGGTGGTGGGCGCCGATGGCAAGGTCAACCGCGCCTTTATCGGCGGGCTCGCCGATCAGGCTGCTGCCCTGCGCAAGCTCGGCTGGCGTCTGGTCGTGGTGAGTTCGGGCGCCATTGCCTGTGGCTATCCCGTGCTGGGCTTTGACCGCAAACCGGTCGGTGACCTGCCGAGCCTGCAGGCCTGCGCCTCGGCCGGTCAGTGCATCATCTCGTCGGCCTACGACGAGGAGTTCCATGCGCGCGACCTGCTTACCTCGCTCGTGCTGCTCACGCGTCACGACACGGCCCGTCGCACGTCCTATCTGCACGCGCGCGACGCGCTGCTGCGCCTGGTGGAACTGGGCGTGGTGCCGGTCGTCAACGAGAACGACACCGTTACCGTCGACGAAATCAAGTTTGGCGACAACGACACGCTGGCGGCGCTTGTGGGCTGCCTGGTTTCTGCCGACCTGTGCGTGACGCTCTCGGACATCGATGGCCTCTATACCGCCAATCCGCACGAGGACCCCACGGCCGAGTTCGTTCCGGTCGTGCATAAGATCGATGCCAAGATTATCGCCTCGGCGGGCGATTCTTCCACATCGGTTGGCACAGGCGGCATGATTACCAAGATCCGCGCGAGCCGCATCCTGATGACGGCGGGCATTCAGAGCGTGATTTGCTCGGGCGAGGAGCCCGATGCGCTCGTGCGCCTTGCCCGCGGCGAGAGCGTGGGTACGCTGTTCGATCCGCCGGCGGAGCGCCTGGACATTGCGCCTCGCAAGCTGTGGATTGCACTGGGCGACAAGGCGCATGGCTCGGTGACGGTCGATGACGGCGCCGCGAAGGCGCTGGTCAGCCGCGGTTCTTCCCTGCTTGCGGTGGGTATTCGCAAGGTCGATGGCACGTTTGCCGAGGGCGATGTGCTCGACGTGTGCGACCTGAGCGGCATGGTCGTCGCCCGCGGTATCGCCGAGGCCGATTCGGACGTGCTGGAGCTTGCAGCCGGACGCCGCCAGGACCAGATTGCCGGCAACCGCTTGCTGGCAGACCTGGCCGAGAAGCCCGCGATCCACCGAGACAACTTGATCGTCTTTGCATAAAGAAAGACAGCGCTGCGGATCGTTTCCCGCAGCGCTGTCTTTCTCGTGCCGGCACTTGGGGACGTTTCTTATGTGCCGGCAGGTGGGGACACTCCTTTGCTAGAAGATTCGACGCAGGTCTCCGCGGTTGAGGGCCTCGTCGAAGAGGTGCTTGAACACTATGCTGCCGTGCAGGCCGTCGTGCTCGAACTCGTTCGTCACCCAGGCATGTGAGTTGCCCACGCGGCTGAGCGTGTCGAGCTGCAGGCCCGAATCCACGTACATGTCGTCGAAATATACCGCGGCTTGGAGCGGCACCTCGTTGCAGGCCAGGCGCTGCGGGTCGTAGATCTTGTCCCAGCTGGTGTCTTCCATCAGCAGGTCCATGGCGGGCTTGAAGGGCTTGAGCTCGGGCATCTGCTCAAACATCCACGGGAACATGGCCTCGCCGGTAAACATGAGTGGGCGCGCGAGGGTGTCGAACTCGGCACGATGAGCCTTTTCCTCGGCGGCTGCCCAGCCAATGGGCATCGTGTCGCCATCGGCGTAGATGAACTCCTGTAGCGTCCAGTACAGCGGATTCGTGCGCGTGTTGGTGCGCTCGAAGGCGCGCATCAAAAAGCTGTCGGATACCGAGGAGCCGCAGCTCAACGTGCCGTCGCCATGAACAAACGCGTGGTCGATAATCCAGTGCATACGCTCAAAGCTCGGCTTCATGCCAAAGTCGCTGCCCATGAGCTGCAGGCGCTCGACCGTCATCGGCGAGCCGTCGGGCAGTACGGGCTTTTGCTCCTCGAGGGCATCTGCCAGGGCCGCCACGCGCTCGACGTCGGCGGGGTAGCGGTCGTAATACTGCTGAGTCTTGGCCGCCATACGCGGGAAGGTGTGCGCGTAGACCTCGCTGGCACTCGCCGGCACGTGCGGAATGCCGCCGCAGGTAAAGCTCGCCGCCACGCCCTCGGGGAAGAGCGACAGATAGCTCAACGTCAAAAAGCCGCCGTAGCTCTGGCCGAGTGTGACCCAGGGCTTGCCGCCAAAGCCCACCAGGCGCAGGTACTCAAAGTCGCGCACGATGGAGCTGGCGAGGTGGCGCTTGAGGAAGTCCGCCTGCGAGCGGGCCGCATCGGAGCCTGCCGCCTCGGCGCGCTCGCCCAGTGCGGCAATCGTGCGCCCGTCTACACAGCTGCTGCGCCCGGTACCGCGCTGGTCGGGCAGGACGACGCGGAAGTGCTTGACGGCCTCCTCAATCCAGCCGTCGCTTGTGGGCGACAGCGGACGCGGGCTCTCGCCGCCAGGGCCGCCCTGCAAAAAGAGGAGGAGTGGCAGGTCGTCGTTGATACGGTCGGGAGCGCAAACCACGCGGTAGAAAAGCTTGATGCTCTCGGGTGCGCCGGCGATGGGCGCCGGCATGGCGCCGCGGCGCATGGTGCTGCCGAAGGCCAAAAGCATCGGCTCCAGGCCGCGCCAATCCAAGGGGACGTCGATGCTGTGGTCCTCGACATAGAGGCCGGGGACGTGGTACGAAGTGATGAGGGCCATGCGGTACTTCCGTTCGTTGCGGTGTTTCGGGTTGACCAATTCTACCGCCATGCGCGAGGGCATGCACAAATCGGCTACCATGGTTGGCAAACTACTAAGAGAAAGGGCCGTCCATGTCGGTCGATATAGCCACGTATGTCCACGATCTTGCCGTTGCCGCCAAGGCAGCGTCGGCCTCGCTTGCCACGGCGAGCGACGAGCAACGCCAGGAGGCCGTGCGCGCCATGGCCGCGGCGCTGCGCGATGGCGTCGATTCCATCGTCGCCGCCAACGAGCTCGATATGTCCGCTGCGCGCGATGCGGGGACCTCGGCGGGGCTCCTCGACCGTCTGCTGCTGACGCCCGAGCGCGTCGAGGGCATGGCCGCCGGCCTGGAGAAGCTCGCTGAGCTGCCCGATCCTGTCGGCCGCGTGCTCGACCACCGTGTACTTGCAAGTGGTGTGGACCTCACCCGCGTGAGCGTGCCGCTGGGCCTGGTCGCCATGGTCTATGAGGCGCGTCCCAACGTGACGGCCGATGCCGCGGGCATCTGCATCCGCACCGGCAACGCCTGCATTCTGCGCGGCGGTTCGCTGGCCTATCACTCGTGCGCCATGATTGCCGAACTGCTGGCCGATGCGCTCGAGGCCAAGGGTTTCCCGCGCGAGGCTATCTCGATGATCGAGTCCACCGATCGCGAGGCCACCGGCGAGCTCATGAAGCTTCGCGGCATCGTCGACGTGCTTATTCCGCGTGGCGGTGCGGGCCTGATCCAGCGCTGCGTGCGCGAGTCGCTTGTGCCGGTGATCGAGACGGGCACGGGAAACTGCCACATCTACGTGCATGAGTCGGCAGACTTTGATAAAGCGCTCAACATTATCGTTAATGCTAAGACCCAGCGCGTGGGTGTGTGCAACGCCGCCGAGTCGCTGCTTGTGGACCGCGCCGTGGCAGATTCGTTTTTGCCGGCGGTCGTGGCCGTGCTGCACGACCACGGCGTGCTGATTCACGGCGACGGGGCCGCGTGTGCCGCATGCGCCGCCGCCGGTCTTGCCGAGGGCGACGACTACGTGGCCGCGACCGAGGAGGACTGGGGCCGCGAGTACCTGGCGCTCGAGATGAGCGTAAAGGTCGTGGCGAACGAGGACGAGGCCATCGCGCACATCAACCGCTATGGCACTATGCATTCCGAGGCCATCATCGCCGAGGACGCGGACGCCTGCGAGCGCTTTTTGGATGAGATCGATGCCTCGGCCGTGTATGCCAACGCCAGCACGCGCTTTACCGACGGCGGCGAGTTTGGCCTGGGCGCCGAGATCGGCATTTCGACCCAAAAGCTCCACGCCCGCGGCCCCTTTGCCGCCGAGGCCCTCACCACCTACAAATACAAGCTCCGCGGCACCGGCCAGGTCCGCCCCTAAACCTACCAAAAAGGGACAGGTTTATTTTGGCAGGTTTTATCTGCGGTTTTGCCGGGCGACGCGTTCGCCCGGCTTTTTTCTCCGCATGCCTTTTCTGCCTTTCGGCTTGAGCCGCGGCGATATACGATAGTGACACCGTGTCCTAGCACCGACTCACCTGGAGGTATTACCATGTCCCAGACGCTTTCCGCCGGAATCACCCGCGACCGTGCGTTCGAATTGCTCAACGAGCACAACAAGGATCCGTTCCACATCACCCATGGTGAGACGGTCGAGGGCACCATGCGCTACTTTGCGCGCGAGTTCGACCCCGAGAACGAGGAGTTTTGGGGCATCGTCGGACTGCTGCACGACCTGGATTGGGAGGAGCATGAGGACGACCCCGTGAACCACACCATCTATGCGGCCGAGATTCTGGAGGGCGAGGGTGCATCGCCCGAGCTCATCCGCGCCATCCAGACGCATACCTCGGACTTCAACACCTCGCTGCCCAAGCCCGAGCTGCAGATGGAAAAGATCCTGTTTGCCTGCGACGAACTTACCGGCCTGATTGGGGCTGCCGTGATCATGCGTCCGAGCAAGAGCGTCATGGACTTTACGACCAAGTCGCTCAAGAAGAAGTTCAAGGACAAGCGCTTTGCCGCCGGCTGCTCGCGCGACGTGATTACGCAGGGCGCCGAGATGCTGGGCTGGGAGCTCCCCGAGCTTTTCGACCGCACCATCGCGGCCATGCAGTCCTTCGCGCCCGACCGCGACACCTTCCAGGCCTAACCTGCCAAAAAGGGACAGGTTTATTTTGGTAGGTTTTATCTGGGAAGACGCTTCCGTTGGACGTTATTCAGCGGAAGCGTTTTCTGTTTAACATGGTGGCGCTTGCGAATGGCGGCGCCTCGCGGCAGGCAGCTGCGCTTCGCCGTATCCGTAACTCGGTAAACGCGATGCTAGGACGCGTTCTTGATAATCCATGTTCCGAGTCCGGTCAACAGCTGAACCTGCTTAACGGTTAGCCCTTGTTTTCGAAGCGCGAGAATCGCCTCATTGCGAAGTGGCTTGGAGACGGATTTGAGTTCCGTCGGAGCACATCCTGCGACACTCTGCACGATTGCCGTGCCAAATGAATATGGTTTCCCATAAGGCACCAAGCGATAAGCTCGATATTGTGTTTGGGGAGGATTGCATCGAGGATCTGAAGTATGGCGATTCGGTGCTCGGCATCGTCAAACAGCAATTGCCCTCCGTTTCCACGCAACGTGACGTGGAAATAACCGGTTGGTGACTTTGAACGAGGTTTTCTCGGCATGGCCCCTCCTTTAGCTTGGATGGGCTGAAGATACCTCATTCGGAGGCTTCGGTTGTCGAGATTCAGTTTACCGACTATAGCTGCTACCTGCCGAAATGTTATTGCGTTTTCAAATTGATGCTTTTTAATGGTAATTGAGCAAGACGGGCGCGCTTGCTGTGGATGCGGGCGTTGGTTGCGTCGATCTGGACGGCCCTCGCGTGATGTCATCACAAATGGGCTTCACGCATTTTCGCGGCGATAGAAAAATGGCCGGGGCTTACAAACAAAACGGAGCACCCGACCATTTACCAATTGTTTGCTGACGTTTCCCCAGATAAAACCTGCCAAAATAAACCTGTCCCTTTTTGGCAGGTTAGTTGAGGGCGGCTTGGGCTAGGCGGGCTTCGGCGTCTTCCTCGGTGACGCCCAAGGCCACGGCAATCTCCTCGATGGAGCGGCGCTTGGCTTCCTTGAGTACGCGCATGTAGTAGGAGCTGGGCTTTTTATCTGCTTCCTCGGCCTGGCGAATACGGTGCATCATTGTTTTTGCCACGCGGACCGTCTCGGGCGCACCCAGCTTGAGCTGCTGCTTAAAGTGCGTCTCCTCGAGCGAGCTGTTGCGCTCGGTAAAGGTGTCGCACTCCAGCTCGTCGTAATGGCTCAGTAGGTGCTCGGCATCTTGCTGGGAGATGGCGGCATGTAGACGGTCGGCCTGCGCCACGGGGTACATGAGGATCGTCTGCGCATGTCCCTGCTTGGTCTCGAGCAACAGCATGGGCTGCGGTGTGTCTTCCCTAAAACCGACGACGGTGCAGACTCCCTGACCCGGATGAATGACGTGTTGACCGATTGAGAACATGCTACCTCCAACTTATACGAATTAACGTATGTCTAGAATACCACGCTGACGTGCGCAAACCCTTACTTTATGCAGGAAAAGCACACAAATCCGATAGGTAAGAGTATTCGATACTCTGTCTGGCTCATGCACATGTTTATGCATTTTCGGCGGGTGCACAATCAGCAGGCAGACCGCCATCTTTGAATGGCCTTGCGACAACTGTAGTCAATTTTGTGCATATGCAATATCGATTGACTTTACCCTGCGACAGTAGTTACCGCTTGTGATAGAGTGCTGCAAACTCTGGCTTTTGCCCTACGAGTGACCAAGAGCTCGGGGGCTTTAACACAAGGAGGATCTATGCCCGAGAAGATTGAAGAGCTGGTACGCGCTGCGCTTGCTGCGGCCCAGGAGGCCGGCGACCTTTCCGCATTTGAACTTGACGATTGCGCTATCGAGCGACCGGCTGACACTTCTCATGGCGAGTGGACCTCCACCATGGCCCTGAAGTCCGCCAAGCTGGCTCACTGCGCCCCGCGCAAGATCGCCGAGGCCGTCGTTGCCCATATGCCCGAAGATCCCGCGATCGAGAAGGTCGAGATCGCCGGCCCTGGCTTCATCAACTTCTACCTCTCCGTCGCCGTCAAGAACGCTATCTTCGGTGAGGCCCGCGAGAAGGGCATGGACTTCGCTAAGTCCAACGTCGGCGGCGGCCTGAAGACCCAGGTCGAGTTTGTCTCCGCCAACCCCGTCGGCCCCATGCATATTGGCCATGGCCGTTGGGCCGCTCTGGGCGACTCCCTCTGCCGTGTTATGGACCATGCCGGTTACGATATCCAGCGTGAGTTCTATATCAACGATCACGGCTCTCAGATGAACACCTTCGGCAACTCCATCAGCACGCGCTATATGCAGCTTGCCGACATCATCGCCAAGCAGGGCGTGGATATCGACGAGGCTCACAAGCTGCTGATTGCCGACCGCGATGCCTTTGTTGCCGACGAGAACGACGAGCATCCCGAGACCCATCCGTATCAGGACAACTTTGCCGAGACTCTGGGCAAGGACTCCTACGGCGGCGACTACATCATCGACGAGGCCGCCGAGTTCTGGCGCACCGACGGTGATAAGTGGGTCGACGCCGATCCGCAGGAGCGTATGGAGAGCTTCCGCGAGCGCGGCTACGTAAAGATGGTCGACAACATGCGCGACCTTTGCCACGCCGTCAACTGCGACTTCGATCGTTGGTTCTCCGAGCGCTCGCTGTACGTGAAGGACACCGAGGGCGAGACCGCCGGCACCTCCGCTGTCGACCGCGCTTTCGAGAAGCTCGACAAGATGGGCTACCTCTACACCAAGGACGGCGCTCTGTGGTTCCGCTCCACCGACCTGGGCGACGACAAGGACCGCGTTCTGATCAAGTCCGACGGCGAGTACACCTACTTCGCCTCCGACGTCGCCTATCACTGGGATAAGTTCCAGCGCGTCGACCACGTCATCGACATCTGGGGCGCCGACCACCATGGCTACATCGACCGCGTCCGCTGTGTCTGCGACGCTCTTGGCTATCCCGGCAAGTTCGAGGTTCTGCTGGGCCAGCTCGTCAACCTGCTGCGCAACGGCAAGCCCGTCCGTATGTCCAAGCGCAAGGGCACCATGGTGACCCTGCAGGAGCTCGTCGACGAGGTCGGTTCCGACGCCGCCCGTTACACGCTCATCTCCAAGAGCTCCAACCAGATGGTCGACTTCGACATCGAGGCCGTTAAGAAGCGCGATAACTCCAACCCGGTCTACTACGTGCAGTACGCTCACGCTCGTGTGTGCTCCATTCTGCGCCGTGCCGCTGACGTTACGCCCGAGCAGGCTGACGAGATGGGCATGAAGGCCGTCGCCGCCAAGGCCATCGGCGAGAACGTCGATTACTCGCTGCTGACCGACCCCACCGAGCTTGCCCTTTCGCGTAAGCTCAACGAGCTCACCGACCTCATCGTCAGCTGCGCTCGCGACCGCGCCCCGTTCCGTCTGACGCACTTTGCCGAGGAGCTCGCCGGCGACTTCCACAGCTTCTACGCTGCCTGCCAGGTGCTTCCGAGCGAGGGCCGTCCCGTCGACCCCGAGCTTTCGCGCGCCCGTCTGGCCGCTTGCGACGCCGTCCGCGTGACGCTCGCCCTGGTGCTCACTCTGGTTGGCGTTTCTGCACCCGAGCAGATGTAATCTACGGGTCGTTTGACCGTGTAGGTTTGGCTTTGCTGAGCCCTATAAGCCCGATCTCCCATGCGGAGGTCGGGCTTTTTGCGTTTGGCGGGGCTTTTTGGCGTGTTGGAAAATGCTACAAAAACGCAACTATACCGGTTTACGGGGCTGAATCGCTGCCTGGCGACCATAGCAACAGCAGCGAAAATAAAATCGCAGGTAGACGGCTTGCCGAATATTAAAAATGCAGGGTATGGTTGGCTTACGCCGTTCTTGCACCGTAATCCGCGATCGTTTTGAAAACGACCCCTTGGGGACGGAGGAAAACGGATCATTTTTGTCCGGTGGGAGAGAGGTGCGAAACCGTCCGCCACGAATCGGGCTTATCTACTACGTTTAGTCGCATACCCCGAACCATGCCGAAAAGTACGATATTAAAACCGCAGGTAGCGGGCTTGCGATTTTAGGAAGATCGAGGGGATGGTCAGGGGTCGCGGGTCAAACGTAGTAGATAGGCGCGTTTCGTGGCGCGGCTATTCCGGATGCCACGGCTTCACTCCTCTGGTGCGACAGAGGAAGCGCTTTTGAGGGAGAGTGTCCCTTTTGACCAGTTGTATAAGAACGTCTAATGACTAAGTTGCAGGTGGTGGCGGTTGTGTTACACTAACGCTGCGTATTTGACGCAATCATCTCGATACAGATCAATGATGCCCGTTGTGTTTTGAACGGAGCTAGACTGTTTAGCCGCCCTGAAGGTTTATGCAGGGAGCATGTGATCACAGGGCTTTAAAAGAAAGTTGAGCAAACACTGTGTCTGATCAACAGCAAGAAAATGAAATAAGCACGGCACAAACCACTCCCACTGCACCGGTTGCGTTGGACCAGATCGCGAAACCCGCACCGTCGCAGGCGTCGGTCCCCGAGACACACCAGAACGCTGCCTCGGCTTTGAGTGAGAAGCCTGTTCCCGTCGCACCTGCTACCGGGGAGGAGGCTACGCCCGTGAAGCCCAAGCGCACGCGTCGTGTGGCCAAGCCCGCTGCGGATGGCGATGAGGCTGCAAAGCCCAAACGCCGCACCACGCGCACGACGCGTGCCAAGCGTCCGGTTTCCGCCGAGGTTTCGGCGCCGCTTTCAGATGAGGTTGCGCAGGCCCGCGCGCTTGCGCAGATCAGCGAAGCCCAGGTTGTTCGTGCTCGCCGTCGTGCCGCCGAGCGCGATGCCGCGGCTCTGACCGAACTCGCGGCTCCGTCCGCCCCCGAGGCGCCTTCGGCTCCGGCTCCCGAGCAGGTAGCAGAAAAGCCGGCTCCGCGCACGCGCCGTCGCACGGCGGCCAAGGTCCAGCAGGCTTCGTCCGATGCCGCCGAGACCCCGGTTCGCTCTGCGGCGGTGGAGGACGCTTCCTCTGCTGAGTCTGTCGTGCCTGCCGAGGCCGGCGGTGCATTTGTCGTCGATCCTGCTTTGCGCCCGCATCGCCGCGGCCGCAAGCCCAAGGCATTTGTCGAGGCGGAGAAGGCGGCCGCTGCCGCGGCTTCTGTCCAAGATGCCCCGGCGTTCGTCGAGCCTACAGCGGCTGCCGTGGTTTCGGCCGTGGGTGCTGATGTTCCTGAGGTCGCTGTTTCTGCCGCTGCCGAGTCTGCCGACGTTCGTCCCGGGCGCAGCCGTCACACCGCAGCCAAACGCCCAGCTAGGGCAGAGGCGAAGTCCGGCGCCGAATCTGCGGCAGCTGAGTCTACCGAGGCGAGTGTCGACACGACTCCCGAGACGGAGGGCGCCGATCGGTCGGCAGGCGAGAAGCCCAAGCGCACGCGCAAGAAGTCTTCCAAGACCAAGTCTGCCGAACAGCAGGGGGATGCTGAGCAACAGCCCGAGTCCGATGCTAAGTCGGACGGCGAGACCCCGGTGACCGCCGATGCGCCCACGACGCCTGCCGTCGAGAGCGCTGAGGCCGAAGAGGGTTCCCGCCCCAACCGCCGTCAGCACAAGCGCAACGATGAGCGCAGCGAGCGCAAGGATGATCGTAACAACGACCGCCGCAGCCGTCAGCGCGACCGCAAACAGCGCAACAAGGAGCGCAACGCAGCTCCGACCGAGCCAACGCTTTCGCGCGAGGAGCTCGCGGCCATGAAGGTCGCCGAGCTGCGCGAGAAGGCCAAGGAGTTCGAGATTGAGACGACCGGCAAGAAGAAGGCTGAGCTCGTCGAAGAGATCTACACGACCGCCGCGAAGGCCGAGGGCTTCCGCGATATTAAGGGCATCCTGCAGATTCGCCCAGACAGCTCCGGCATCATCCATGCCCACGGCTACATGAAGTCCAATGACGACGCCTTCGTGCCCGCCTACCTCATCCGCTCCGCGCGTCTGCGCACGGGCGACGTGATCGAGGGTTCGCTTCGTCCCTCGCGCGGCGGCGACAAGCGTGCCGGTCTCGCCAAAATTACGACCGTCAACGGTCTTGATCCTGAGCAGGCCCGTAACCGCCCCAAGTTCGGCGATCTCACGCCGGTCTACCCCAATGAGCCGCTGCGCATGGAGCATGGCAAGGATTCCATTACCGGTCGCGCCATCGATATCGTGTCGCCGATCGGCAAGGGCCAGCGTGGCCTGATCGTGTCACCGCCCAAGGCCGGTAAGACCACGATTCTCAAGAAGATCTGCCAGTCTATCTCGATCAACAACCCCGAGGTGCACCTCATCTGCCTGCTCGTCGACGAGCGCCCCGAAGAGGTCACCGATATGCAGCGCTCCATTGAGGGCGAGGTCGTGGCCTCCACCTTCGATATGCCCGCCGACAACCATACCCGCGTGGCCGAGCTCGTCATCGAGCGCGCCAAGCGCATCGTGGAGCTGGGCGGCGACGTCGTGGTGGTTCTCGACTCCATCACGCGTCTTGCCCGTGCGTACAACCTGGCGGCGCCCGCCTCGGGCCGCATCCTTTCGGGCGGCGTCGATTCGGCGGCCCTGTATCCGCCTAAACGCTTCCTGGGTGCTGCTCGCAATATCGAAAACGGCGGCTCACTCACCATCCTTGCTTCCGCCCTTATCGATACCGGCTCCAAGATGGACGAGGTCATCTTTGAGGAGTTCAAGGGCACCGGCAACATGGAGCTCAAGCTCGACCGTGACCTGGCCGACCGCCGCATCTTCCCGGCCATCGACCCCGTTGCCTCGGGCACGCGCAACGAGGACCTGCTGGTCGACGAGCAAATGCGTCCGTTTGTCTTTGGCCTGCGCCGCATCCTCGCCGGCATGAACAATACCGAGCGCGCGGCCGCGTCGTTTATCAAGGGCCTCAAGGGCACCAATACCAACCAGGAGTTCCTGGTGCGTTCGGCCAAAAAGCACAGCGATTACGAGCAGATGTTCTAGTCCGTCCGCTGCACGCGACGGCAACCATAGACATGCCAGAAGGGCCGGGGTTTAGATCCTGGCCCTTTTCGTATAGCCGCTCGCCAACGATTATTGACCTCACGACCGGCAAGCAGCGATTTTCCCGTTTCAATTCCGCTTCGTCGCTTGCAATCCCCAAGGGGGTTTCGCATAATAGCAGTTAAGCTTCGCGACGGAAAACGCAGATGAAACGAACCTTATACCGTTGCTTTGGGGCATAGCCCCGCTTCATCTTCTCTCGCGCAGCCAACTGAATGATGCGATTTGGGTGCTGGAAGATGGGGAGAGCTCATGGCTTCTTCTGATGCAACACAACGAGCAGTCCTTGCCGGACTTTCCTGCGGGATCGGCCTTGCCGCACCCGTGGTCGTGTATGCCGCTACACTGCCGTTTTCGTCAATCAACGAGACGGTCGTCGCGGGTGCTGTTCCCTTTGCCGTGGGCGCAGTGGCCGGCGTGGGTATCTATGCCGCCTCGCTGGGTATCTCTGAGTATCATGCGGAGCACGATGGCCGCCTGTTTGAGCCCGATGCCGTGGGCGGCGCCGCTCAGTTTAGTCGGACCTACAACGAGTTCAAGACCGCCTCTATTCCCGCTCAGCACGAGGAAGCCGCTCCCCGGGCTGCTGCTCCTGTCACTTTGGACGAGCAGGGACAATCCTCTTCGCTTCTCTCCGGTCTGACCGGCGCGTTTCAGCGCCGTCACGCCGATGATGGCGTTCCGACCATCGCCCGTGCCGCCAATGCCATGGACGAGGCCGATGCCTGGGCTATGATCGATAGCATGCTCGACGACGATTCGCCGGTTAGCTGCGATCCCGCTCGCTCGCGCGATGTCTACCAGGTCGCAATTGACGAGCTCACAAACGGTGAAAAGACTGGCTCCTATAACCGCGATGACATCGCTGCTGCCGCACGTGCCGTCTCGGGCTCTCATGCCGCCCCTGCGGGCAGCACTGCAGCTTTCGTGGCGCTTGTGGCCAACGCTGCCAACAATGCCGCCTATAACGGTGCTTCGTCGGCTGCGTACGCCTCTGCCGCGACGGCCGCTTCGACCGGCCAGCAGGGCGCAGCTCAGCCGGCTCCTGTCGCCGACCCCTTTGCCGATGAGCCCCTGGTTGTCGACGAGGAGACCATCGCCGCTCGTCGTGCTGCCGAAAGCTCGCTTTGGGGCGCTTCGGCCCAAATGCAGGCCGCGGAGGCGGTGCCGTACAACGCCAAGCTCGCCAGCATGCCCATCATTTCCGATGCCAAGGGTGTGGATCTCACCGATTTGGACGAGCCCGCCGCCATCACTGCCTCTATCGATGCCCAGAATCGCGTGGATACCGACAGTCTCCCCGATGCCTCCCTCGAGGAAGATATCCCCATGGCCGATTATTCGGGCCACGAGAACATGTGGGCCGCCGCTATGGCGATCATGGCCGAGGTCGCCGAGCCCGCTCCCGCGCCGATACCCACGCCTGCGGCCTCACCTGTCTCGGTTGCTCCCGTCTATGTCGGCCGCCACAGCTCCGTGTTTCCCGAGGATACCGCGCGTATCTCGCGCGAGGGTATCGAGCGCGCCGAGGCTATCGCCGCCGGCGTTATGGAAAACCGTCGCCACGAGCGCGTCAATCAGATCCTCGAGGAAGAGATCGAGCGCCTGCAGTCCTCTACCGCCAAGCGTACGGGCCGTGCCTATTTGAGTGTTATCGAGGGCGGTACCGCCAGTTTTACGCCGCTTCGTGCCGAGGCCTAGTTCTGCATGATTAAGATCGATCGTAAGTGGGCGGTTGCAGCCTGCGCCATGGTGTTGCTGATCTGGGGCAATTCACTGGTTCCCGGCACGGGGTCCGGCTCACTGAGCTTGGCGATCATGGAGGACGTCCGCGGGTTTTTGCATAGCTTGAGCCTGCCGTATGAATGGGTAACCAACTTTGTCGTCCGCAAGTGCGCACACTTTACCGAGTATATGGTGCTCGGTGTTTTGGTGACACATGCCTTTGATATCGAGGGTCGACGCACTTTTGACAGACTGCTTCCCACGGTGGTTTTACTGCTGCTGGTCCCCTCAATCGACGAGACGATTCAGTTATTTGTGCCGGGGCGCGCCGGTATGATTACCGACGTGATGATTGACTGCTGCGGAGCGGCTACCGGCGTCGTGCTCCGATATCTCCTCCGATCGCTTGTATGCACCAAAAAGGCCGCCTAGGACGTTTTGCTTGGTCCTAGACGGCCTTGTGCGTTTGGGGGCCCTGCAGGACGCGATAGCGTTGTCTGCGCGTTATACGAGCCCGGTAATACCGTGTGTCGTTGGTGCACCCTTTACCGGAGCGCCTGTGCGCCAAGGGCCAGACAGCCCATGCCGTGCACGAGCTGGCCGCCCGAGAGCACGCCGGCGCCCACACCGGTGCCGATGGTCAGATACACCACGTCGGTAAGGCCCTGCGCGCAACCAAAGCTGACCTCGCCCAGGCAGGCGACGTTGACGTCGGTATCGTAGCCACAGGGAATATTGAGCTCGTTTTGGATGGTGCCCAGCAGGTCAAAGTAGCGCCATGCCGTCTTGGGCGTCTCCAAGATCTTGCCGTATTGGGGCGAGGCAGGGTTGACTGCGGTGGGGCCAAAGGCGCCGATGCCCAGCGCGGCGATGCCCTTGTTTGCAAACCATGCGTTGACGGCCTCAACGGTCTCCTGCGGGGCCGTAGTTGCGATCTGCTCACGCTCCAGAACCGTACCGTCTGCATAGCCCGTGGCACAGACCATCTTGGTGCCGCCGGCCTCGAGCGCTCCGATAAGCTGCTGCTCTGCCATAGTATTCCTCCCCCTGGGACGAGTTGTTCCGTGGCTAAAGTATAGCGCTTTAAACAAATTAAGAAAGCGCTATAAAAAGAAGCCCCACAACGCGCGTGCGGTGCGGGACTTCTTTGGGTGCTTCAGTTGCCGGGCCGTCCTTACCCGCGCGGTTTGATTTTATCGCGTAGCGACTTGAGGTTCTCCAGCGCCGCGTTAATCGTCTCGTCTCGCTTGGCAAAGTGGAGGCGAATCAGATGGTTGACGGGCTCACGGAAGAAGCTCGAGCCGGGCACGGCGCCCACGCCCACCTTAGACGCGAGGTCCTCGCAGAAGTCGAGGTCGCTGTCATAGCCAAACTCAGAGATGTCCATCATGACGTAGTAGGCGCCCTGCGGCACGTTATGCTCAAGACCAATGCTATCGAGCCCCTGGCAGAACAGATCGCGCTTGGCTGTGTAGAGATCGAGGACCTCCTGGTAATAGCTGTCGTCGAAGTTGAGGGCGGTAACGACGGCTTCCTGCAAGGGAGCGGCGGCACCTACAGTGAGGAAGTCGTGGACCTTCTTGATGCGCTCGGTAATCTGGGCCGGGGCGATGGTGTAGCCCAGACGCCAGCCGGTGATGGAGTACGTCTTGGACAGCGAACTGCAGCTGATGGTGCGCTCGAACATGCCGGGCAGCGTGGCCATATAGACGTGCTCGTGGGGCGCGTAGACGATGTGCTCGTACACCTCGTCGGTGATGCAGTAGGCGTCGTACTTTTTGCAGAGATCGGCGATAAAGGTGAGCTCTTCGCGCGTAAAGACCTTGCCGCAGGGATTGGAAGGGTTGCACAGGACGATGGCCTTGGGGTCGTTGTCGCGGAAGGCCGCCTCGAGTGTCTCGCGGTCAAAGTCGAATGTGGGCGGGTTGAGCGGCACGTAGATGGGCTCGGCACCCGAAAGGATTGTGTCGGCGCCGTAGTTCTCGTAGAACGGCGAGAAGATGACGACCTTGTCGCCGGGGTTGGTGACCGTCATCATGGCAGCCATCATGGCCTCGGTGGAGCCGCAAGTGACCACGATGTTCTGGTTGGGGTCGATCGGCATGCCCATAAAGTGCTCCTGTTTGGCGGCAAGCGCCTCGCGCATGGCCTGGGAGCCCCAGGTGATGGAGTACTGGTGGTAGAGCGGTTTGGGATCGGTGGCGATGGTGCTCAGGCTCTTGAGCAGCTGCGCTGGGGGATCAAAGTCGGGGAAGCCCTGCGAGAGGTTGACGGCGCCGTACATATCGGAGATGCGCGTCATGCGGCGGATGACCGAATCGGTAAACGTTGCCGTGCGATTGGAGAGTTCTTTCATGCTTGTCCTTTCGAACATCGGGGTGGGGCAAGTTTACTCCTGTGGAACCGGTGGGATTTGCTCGAAATGGATCCGAAAAACTCTTTTCAAAATTCTTGAAAATTGGGGCTTGCGTCGCGTGGCGTTCCTTGCAATAATAGTCGAGCGCGAAGCGCACAGGACACGGTGGGTGTAGCTCAGTTGGCTAGAGCGACGGGTTGTGGTCCCGTAGGTCGAGGGTTCGAGTCCCTTTACCCACCCCAGTTTTTGCTTCGTGTTGATATCGGGTCGTTAGCTCAGTTGGTAGAGCAGGGGACTCTTAATCCCAAGGTCCAGGGTTCGACCCCCTGACGGCCCACCACACGATATCTCCTCTAAAGTCCGCTACTACGGACTTTAGCTTTGGGTCGTTAGCTCAGTTGGTAGAGCAGGGGACTCTTAATCCCAAGGTCCAGGGTTCGACCCCCTGACGGCCCACCAAAGCATGTTAAAGCGACTGGCTTAGGCTGGTCGCTTTTTTGTTGACCTCGCATGGGGTCGAACCCGAAAGGGCGCGGAGCTGAGGAAATGCGTGAGCATTTACCAGCGCAGCGCGCAAGGCGCGAAGCGCCGCAGCGGCCGCCTGCGCAGCAGGCTGACCCCCTGACGGCCACCAAAGCACGTTAAGACGGTCAGCGAAAGTTGGCCGTCTTTTTTGTTGACCTCGCATGGGGTCGAACCCGAAAGGGCACAGACGCTTTACAAGTCGAGCCTGCCCTGGGGGTCGGTGAATCCGTCTGTGCCCCCCTTGAGTTTTTTCTCGTCTGCTTTCACGCGACGTTCGAGCTTCTTTGTATCCTCGGCAGGCGGTAGATTCTCGGGGACAATTCCACGGTCGATGAGGCTGCCACGTACGCTTGTGTTATTCTCGACGTGCTCTTGCTTGATCTGGTCCAGACCGTACAGGTTGTGTTCCTCGGCGTTGAAGGCCATCATCGAGTTCGTAAGGTCCTTTGCTTTGATGAGGACATCGGCTAATCTGTCCGCCAATGCCGCGCTCTTGGGTACACCGAGCTGCTGCTTCATTTCCGCCGTGCTTCTGCCGCCGAATAACGCTTCATCGCCCTTCGACTTGATGATCGCGAATCCTTTGGAGTCCACGCCGCGTTTGAACGCAATACCCGAGAGCTGTTTCTCTGAATCGGATAGCGAGTGGCGCGCCTGCAAGTGCTGAATCTCTGCGAAGCGCTGTTCTATGAGCTCTTGGCGGCGCGTCTGCACGGCAAAGTATGCCTGGGCGAGCGCGATCTCTGGCTTGTTTGAATCTCCGTTCTGGGCGATTAAATAGCATGCATAGCGAGTAAGTTTGTAGTCTTTAACCGCGCGAGCGGCGACACCGGCTGTTACCATTTTCGTGGTATCACGAAAATGGGAATCAACTGGAGTTTTGTTTGTTTCGCACGAGACTTTTGCCCTCTTAACAACTTCGGCGAAGTTCTCCTATCGAGTGTACCCCATGGGTTCCATTAAATCGCGTGCGAGCCAATACTCAACGCCGTCTTCCACATTGGCGTAGCTATCAAGTTTGACACGCCACTTCTCGATATCACGACTGTCCATATCTCCTCCCCGCTGGTCTATTGTCTGTGCGGGCTTTGCCTGCTCTGTATTCAGAATAAGGATACGCTGCCGTGCGGACACGAATGGGCCCCGTGCCACCTCGAGCTCACGGGGCCCATAGATATCGATTGGTTGTGTTCTGCTTTAGATGAGTGTCCAGTTTAGTCCGCTCGATAGTGCGATCCGAGGCTTTCGGTTCGCTTGCGCATGGCTTTGACCATTTCCTGTGCTAGTTGAATCTGCGATTGCAGGCGGGCGAGGGCTGCGATTTCGCTGTCCTGAGCTTTCTGTGTGCTCAAGGTCGTTGCCTTCGTCTTCAAGCCCTCAAGCTCGTGTAGTGCCTTGGATAGGCCCCCTTCGGTGCGGTTGATCATGCAATAGGTACTCATCGTGTGCTTAAGGCCGCGGGTCAGGCGCTCGGCGTCTGTTGTGGCAATGCCATGCTGGGGGAGGGCGACATCCGCCTTTGGGGCCATCTCAGGTGCATTCTGTGCTGCTTGGGCTGCCGAGGCGCCCGCGATGCGCCCAAACACGATGCCGTTGGCGCTTGACAGGCCACCAATGCGATCGGCCCCGTGCATGCCGCCTGTCGCCTCGCCGCAGGCGTAGAGGCTCTCAACGCCCGTGTACGCGGTCTTGTCGATTTTGATGCCGCCATTGGCGGCGTGGGCATACATCGCCACACGCATCTCGTCGGTCGGCGCGATGCCGTGCTCGTCTTGTAGCCAGGTGGCAAAGGTCTGCACAAACTCGGGGACGTCCTCGCGGGGGAAATCGTAGTGGAGCGCCAGACCTTCGGCACCCGCTTGATCGATGACAAGATCGATGGCGCGGGAGGTCAAGCGCGAGGTGAAGGGACCATATCCGGAGCGTTGCTCAAGTAGATCGTCCAGCTTGTCGTCGGCGATATCGACCGGCTGGTCTACATGTACGTAGCGCCAGGTCTTCTCGTTAAAGACAAGGTTGCGCTTGGGCTCGATGAAGCCCGGCATCATCTGCATGAACTCTATATTAGTGAGCGTTGCGCCGTGTGCCAGCGCGATGGCCTGCGAGGAGCTGAGCACGTCGGCGGAAGTGAGGCTTCGCTCGAACAGGCCACCCGTGCCGCCCGCAGCGATGATGGTGGCCTTGGCTGCCATAGGTACGAGATGCTTGTTTGTGCGGTCGTAGAGTACGGCGCCGATAATCTTTCCGGTCGTGTCCTCAACAAGGTCTATGAGCTCGTGGCGGGGGAGCAGGCGAATGCCGAGAGACTCGATCTGGGCCGTACACGCGTCCTCAAGGGGCTTGCGGGTGAGGCCGCGCCAATTGCGTGCCTTATGGTCGAAGCAGGGGATAAATTGCTTTTGCTGGGCGCTCTCAGCGCTTTGCGGACGCTGGAGCTCAACACCTAGATCCTGCTCGAGCCATTGGATGGCCTGGGGAATACCGTGGACGAACGTCTGGACGAGCGTAGGGTCGGCGACGCCGCCGCCGACGGCTTGGATGGTGTCGATGAGGTCCTGTTCGTCGTCTTCGTCGATGGGGCCAATAAGGCCAAGGCCCCAGGTGCCCGGGAAGAAGCTCGATCCGCTCATGGTCTTGCCGGCGCTTGCGACGGCAACGGTCGCGCCCGTGCGCGCCGCTTCTATGGCGGCACAAAGGCCCGCAATGCCAGATCCTATTACCAGTACATCAGTCGATTCCATCGGATTCCTTTCTCGTCCGGCGCATTTTCGCATGGGTGATCGGCAATGAGGCCGAAAAGACTCGGCAAATCGGTAAAGGGCAAATATGGCAGATGGGCGTTATGGACGCTCTGACGCTCCATCTCATCACATCTCGTATTTCGTCCCAACTGATATATCGGCATTAGCAACCCTGCGGCAGTGCAAACAAAAAGAGCCGCTACCCGGGTGGATAGCGGCTCCGAAGCTCAACTATATGAGCATCGCGCGGGCGCGATTAGGCCTTGAGGGCCTCCTCGACGGCGACAGCGCAGGCGACGGTGGCACCGACCATGGGGTTGTTGCCCATGCCGATGAGACCCATCATGTCGACGTGCGCAGGCACGGAGGAAGAACCGGCGAACTGGGCGTCGGAGTGCATACGGCCCATGGTGTCGGTCATGCCGTAAGAGGCAGGGCCGGCGCCCATGTTGTCCGGGTGCAGGGTACGGCCAGTGCCGCCACCAGAGGCGACGGAGAAGTACTTCTTGCCAGCCTCGATGCGCTCCTTCTTGTAGGTGCCAGCGACGGGGTGCTGGAAGCGCGTGGGGTTGGTGGAGTTACCGGTGATCGAGATGTCGACGTTCTCGTGCCACATGATGGCAACGCCCTCGCGGACGTCGTCGGAGCCGTAGCAGTTAACGGCAGCACGGGGGCCATCGGAGTAGGGGATGGTCTCGACAACCTTGAGCTCGCCCGTGTAGTAGTCGAACTGGGTCTTCACGTAGGTGAAGCCGTTGATGCGGGCGATGATCTGGGCGGCGTCCTTGCCCAGGCCGTTGAGGATAACGCGCAGCGGCTTCTTACGAGCCTTGTTGGCGTTCAGAGCCAGGCCGATAGCGCCCTCAGCGGCAGCGAAGGACTCGTGGCCGGCCAGGAAGGCGAAGCACTCGGTGTCGTCGGAGAGCAGCATAGCGCCCAGGTTGCCGTGGCCCAGACCGACCTTGCGGTCCTCGGCGACGGAGCCGGGAACGGTGAAGGCCTGGATGCCCTCGCCGATGATGGCGGCAGCCTCAGAAGCGTTCTTGGCGCCACGCTTGACAGCGAGAGCGCAGCCGAGGGTGTAGGCCCACTCGGCGTTCTGGAAGGCGATGGACTGGGTGTTGTTGACGATCTCACGCGGGTTGAAGCCCTTGTCGGTGCAGATCTGCAGAGCTTCCTCGAGGGAGGCGATGCCGTTGTCGGCGAGGCACTTGTTGATCTTGTCAGCGCGGCGCTCGTAACCTTCGAACGTAACAGTCATAGTTATTTCCCTCCCTTTCTACTCGTGAACCGGGAACACGCTGGCGACGGAGTGAGTCTCCTCGTCGGTGCGCGGGTCGATGTACTTGGCGGCGTTCTCCCACTGACCATAGTGGCCCATGGCGCCAGCGATGGCCTCCTCGGGGGTCTTGCCGGCCTTGACGGCGTCGGTGAACTTGCCGAGGTTCAGGAACTCGAACGCGATGATCTCGTTCTTGTCGTTGAGAGCCATGCGGGTGACGTAGCCCTGAGCGAGCTCGAGGTAACGAGCGCCCTTGGCCTTGGTGCCGAACATGGTGCCGACCTGAGAGCGAAGGCCCTTGCCGAGGTCGTCGAGGGAGGCGCCCACGGGCAGGCCGCCCTCGGAGAACGCGGTCTGGCTGCGGCCGTAAACGATCTGCAGGAAGATCTCGCGCATAGCAACGTTGATGGCGTCGCAGACGAGGTCGGTGTTGAGGGCCTCGAGGATGGTCTTGCCGGGAAGGATCTCGGAAGCCATGGCAGCAGAGTGGGTCATGCCCGAGCAGCCGATGGTCTCAACGAGGGCCTCCTCGATGATGCCGTCCTTGACGTTCAGCGTGAGCTTGCAGGCGCCCTGCTGAGGTGCGCACCAACCCACACCGTGCGTAAGACCGGAGATGTCGGAAATCTCCTTAGCCTGGACCCACTTGCCCTCCTCGGGGATGGGTGCGGGGCCGTGGTATGCACCCTTGGCAACGGGGCACATGTTCTCCACTTCCTGTGAGTACTGCATGCCTCTCCTCTCTATCGTATTGGCGTCCCGTCTGGAGGTCGTGGCTGGTGATTGCCGGGCGACCCTTCGAAAGGGACATGACATGCAACCCCTATAATACCGCGAAATGCACGGAATATTCGGCGAACGGCGCAGTTTTCGTAACGAGAAGCGCGGAACTTTCAATTGAAACGATTTAACAAGCTTGGTTGCGGTTATGCGATACGTTTTAGGGGGTCAGTTCTGGTCAAGTTATTGGTTAGTTCTTGCCCCTGTTGCGGTGTCTAGCCTGTGGTTATGATGCCATTCGCCGTTGGTTTGCCGCCTTTTACCGTCGACGGGTGCCATTTTGCGTGAATGTTTTGATGGCACGTTTCAATCGTGATGTATTGGACGGTAAGCAGATCCCGGCGAAGGGAGCGCCATGCAGCGTGTTTGGAAAACGATCACCGGTTTTTACCATGTCTGTGCCCGCGGTATGGGCAGTCAGCGGATCTTTGAGAGCGACGAGGACCGGTGGGAGTTTTTGGAGCTGATGCGCGACTGCTGCCGCGATGCCCAGGTAACGATTGTGGCGTGGTGCCTCATGGGCGACCATGTTGATCTGGTACTTTTGGATTATGAGGACAACATGAGTGCAGCCATGCAACGCCTGCTGTTGACGTATGCTCGTCGGTTCAATAAGCGTACCGGGCGTTCGGGCTGCCTGTTTCGGGAACGTTTTGAGCGCTGTTCGCTCGATACCGACCGGCAGGTGATGGAGGCTGTTCGCTCCGTTCACGCCGATCCGCAGGATGCGGGCATCAACCTAATTGAGCGTTATCCCTGGAGCAGCTTTGCGGAGCATCTGCGCGTTTACGACGGTGACGAGGCAGATGCTACGAGGGTATTTTCCGATCCTTCTTGCGTGCTTGAGCTTTTTGGTTCGGCTAAGGCCTTTATTGCCTATTCGCTTTCGACGTCCGACGGCGGCGATCCGGCGATGCGCGATTTGGTAGAGATGGAGTTGGAGCGGCGCATCTTTGCCGACGAGTTGGCGAAGGGATTCGGGGTTGCGCTCCAGAGGGTTAAAGCGGCGCCGCCGGCGCAGCGCAATATCGTTATTCTTGGCTTGCACGATGCTGGTTTTACGGTGCGCCAGATTGAGCGGTATACGGGGATAAGCAAAAGTACCGCTTCTCGTATTGTGCGTGCCCGTGCTCGAACGGCGGTGCTGACTGATGACGGCCTGGGATAGGGCTGTCTGCCCACTGGGACCATCATTCTAAATGCTTGGACGTTAGCTACACTTCTAAAAATGCATAGAATGATTGTCGTCTTGCATAAAACAATAGCTCAGTCCGGTTTTGCCTGTGCCTACCCCCGTCCACGCCGTGCAAAAAGCGGAGTTTTCAGCATCGTAGTGCTGTCGGAACTGCTATAACCTTGCAACTTGCGGGCCCCGAGACAATTATTTGTCTGCCAATACGCCCCGAAGCACGCGTTTGCGTCCCCGTAGACCGTAATGCCTGTTCTAAAACGCAATATATACGCGCCCGAAGGCGCTAATTGATGCTCGTGATTTGTATGCACATAGCTTGGCGTGCTGAAAACTCGCAAAAATGCACGCCGCACCCTATGGGACCCGTCTGCGGCAGGCAGGAGGCGAGCCGGAGCCTAGTAGGACGGTGCCTGGCGCTTTGCTCGGCGTGCCCCGTGGCCCTGTGGCAAGCCTTTGGTACTGTGAAAAACGCTTGTGTTTGCGGTTGGCCGTGCGATAAATGACAGATTGGGTGCCGGAAGCGTGGCTGCGCGTGCGCTCGTTATGAAAAAGCCGAGCCGCCCGTATCGGGCGGCTCGGCAATCAAAAACCTTGGATTCGGGGCATCCGTTACTGGTTAGCCTGACCCTCGAGCATGCCGTCGAGAGTTCGCCATGCGAGCTCAGCGCATTTGACGCGGGCGGGCATGTGCGAGATGTCCTGGAGCTGAGCGGCCTCGTCTAAGTCTTCCAAGTCTTCCTCGGAGAGCTCCTCGCCACGGATCATGGCGAGGAAAAGCCCTGCCAGACGACGAGCCTCCTCGACCGTTTCGCCCGTGATGAGGTCGGCCATGATGTCGGCGCTGGCCTGGCTGATGGCGCAGCCGTGCCCGGTAAAGGAAGCCTCCTCGATTACATCGTTCTCGACACGCAGCTGCAGGGTGAGCTCATCGCCGCAGCTGGGGTTGATGCCGTCGTGTTCGTGCGTGGGGGCATCCATCTCGTACTTGTAGTCGGGGTGCGAGTTGTGCTCCATAAACGTGGTGGAGGTGTACAGATTACCCATTGAACGTGCTCCAAACGTGATACAGGCCGGCGATGAACTTATCGATATCGGCCTTGTCGTTGTAGAAGGCCACGCTGGCGCGGCAGCAGGCAAGGTTCTCGACGCCCAGCCAGGTGAGTAGCGGCTGCGCACAGTGGTGACCGGCACGGATGCAGACGCCGTCCATGTCCATGATGCTCGCGACGTCGTGAGGGTGGACGCCCTTGACGTTAAAGCTCACGACCCCGTGGTGGTTGTCCCAATAGATGGATCCGATGATCTGGACAAAGTCGAGCTGCATGAGCTCGCCCATCAGGTAGTGGACGAGTGCCTGCTCTCGTGCCTGGATGTTTTCGTAGCCCACCGTATTGACCAGGTAATCAAGCGCCGCGCCCGTGGCGAAGATGCCGGCGGCGTCCTGCGTGCCGGCCTCGAACTTCTCGGGGACGGGCGCCCAGACGGCGTCCTGCTCGGTGACCGAATCGATCATCTCGCCACCGGTAAGCATGGGCGGCATGGCGTTGAGCAGATCCATCTTGCCCCACAGCACGCCGATGCCCATGGGGCCCATGGCCTTGTGCGCGCTAAAGGCAAAGAAGTCGGCGCCCAGATCGGCCACGTTGACCGGCATGTGCGGCAGCGACTGCGCGCCGTCGACGACCAGATAGCCGCCGTACTTGTGCACGAGCTTACCGAGATTCTTAACCGGGTTCTCGACGCCCAGCACGTTAGAGACCTGACCCACGGCCAAGATTTTGGTCTTGGGGCCCACCTTGGATAGAACCTCCTCGGTCGTGAGCTGACCGGTCTTGGTGGGGTAGAGATAGACGAGCTTGGCGCCGGTCTCGCGGCAGACCTGCTGCCACGGAATCAGGTTGGAGTGGTGCTCCATGATGGTGATGACGACCTCGTCACCGGGTTCGAGCACCGTGGGCGCAAAGCTCTTGGCGACCAGGTTGAGCGACTCGCTCGTGTTGCGGGTGAAGACGATCTCGTTGGCCTGGGAGGCGCCGATGAGATCGGCGATCTGCTGGCGCACCTTCGCGATGGCATCGGTGGCCTCGACGGACAGCGAGTACAGGCCGCGCAGGGGGTTGGCGTTCATACGCTGGTAGAAGTCACGCTCGGCGTCGAGCACGCAGGCGGGGCGCTGCGCGGTGGCGGCGCTATCGAGGAAGGCGATCTCGGGGTGCTGTTGGAACAGCGGGAACTGCGCCTTGTAGGGGTTGGTCTCGATGTCGACGGTAGGCCAGCCGCGCGATGCCTCGTCGCTGGCGTCGAACTCCATGGGCTCGGGGGCAGTACAGGTATCGCATTTAACGTGCTCGGTGTCGATCATGCGAGCTCCTCCTCAAAGTTATCGATCAGGTTGTTGCCCAGGCGGACGACGGCGGCGCGGGTGCGCTCGTCGGTCGCGGAAAGTGCGGCGTCCTCCAGCTTGGCACGGATGAACAGGTCCTCGGCGGCATTTTGGTCAAGGCCGCGGCAGGCGAGGTAGAACAGCTGCTCGTCGCGGACGTGGCCGATGGTGGCGCCGTGGTTGCCGGCGACGTCGTCCTCGTCGCAGAGGATGACGGGAACGGTCTTGTTGTCGACGCCCTTGTTGGCCAAGAGCACCGTCTCGCGCTCGGTGCCGACGGCACCCTTGCAGCCGTGCACGAGGTCGATGGTGCCGCGGTAGACCTTCTTGGACGTGCCGGTCAGTACACCGTTGGCGTCGATCTCGCACTCGGTCTTGCGACCGCGGTGGCGCAGCTCGTAGTTAAAGTCGCGCACTTGTTTGCGAGCACCCAGGTAATCGGTGTCAATCGTCACCTTGGCGGTGTCGCCCAGCAGGTCGCCGGCAAGGCCGGTGGCGCTGGCGCCAGCACCCAGTACGGTGTGCTGCACGTTGACGCGCGTGCCCTCGTCCAGGAACAGGCCGGTGTCGTCGAGCGCGATCCAGCTGTCGTCGAGCGTCTGCGTACAGGCAACGTTGACGGTGGCGTACTCGTGGGCACACACACGCAGCACGGAGCTCACGACGCCCTCGCCGGTAACGGGGGAGTCCAGGGCGATCTGCAGGTCGAGCGTTGCCTGCGGGCGGGCGACGACATCGATGGCGGCAATCGCAGCCGCGGCGTCGACGCCGCTCACGCGCACGGTAACCGTGGCGTGCTGGTATGCGGGCACGTCGATGACGATACGCTTGGTGGCGTGGCCGGCCAGGTAGGCGTAGGCAGCCTCGCCCATGCCGGTCTCGAAGGCCTCGGCGGGGGAGAACTCCTCCTCGAGCTTGATGGCACCGGCCTGGTAGACAGAGGTGGCGGGCACGTCGAGCTCGGTCTCGGGCGTGATGCGGGCGCGGTCGGCGGCGTCGCCGGGGGCTGAGGCGCGGCGCTCGGGGAAGCGCTCGGCCATGGCCTCCATGGCGGCGTCGAAGGCGTCGGCCGCACCATGGATCTGCTCGTCCAGGCCTTCGACCTCAACGGCCTCGGCGGGAGCGGCGGCAAGTTCGTCCGAAAGCTCGAGCTTGGTCTGGTTCATCTTGAGCCAACCCCATGTGGCGGCCGGCATCGCATTGACGCCCCCGATCTCCTGCAGCACGCCGTCTCGGGGCTCCGACCCTCCTCGCGTACCTTTAGTACGCGTCGTCGGGCTCGTCGCTCCCGATACGTCGCACTGCAGAAGCTCGGATGACGTAAATGCGTTCGGCGTGTTGGTGGTCTGTTTCATTATCCGATCGCTCCTTCCATCTCGAGCTTGATCAGGTTGTTCATCTCGACGGCGTACTCCAGCGGCAGCTCCTTGGAGACCGGGTTGGCAAAGCCGTTGACGATCATGGTGCGGGCCTCTTCCTCCGAGATGCCGCGGCTCATCAGATAGAACACCTTGTCGTCGCCAATGCGGCCGATGGTGGCCTCGTGGCCGATGTCGACGTTCTTGGCGCGGATGTCCATGGCGGGGATGGTATCGGAGCGGCTCTGGTCGTCGAGCATCAGCGACTGGCAGCTCACGGTTGCCTTGGAGCCCTCGGCCTTGGGCGTGGCCACGATGGAGCTGCGGAAGGTCTGGATGCCGCCGCTCTTGGAGATGCCCTTGGTCTCGACGGTCGCCGAGGTCTCGGGCGCGTTGAGCACGACTTTGCAGCCGGTATCGAGGTTCTGGCCGGCGCCGGCAAAGGTGATGCCGGTAAAGCTCGAGCGGGCGCGGCGGCCGTTGAGCACGCTCATGGGGTAGAGGTAGCCCACGTGGCTGCCGAAGGAGCCGCTGATCCACTCGATGTCGCCGTCCTCATCCACGCGCGCACGCTTGGTGTTGAGGTTGTACATGTTCTTGGACCAGTTCTCGATGGTCGAGTAGCGCAGGTGTGCGCGCTTGCCCACAAAGAGCTCCACAGCACCGGCGTGGAGGTTGGCCACGTTGTACTTGGGTGCGGAGCAACCTTCAATGAAGTGCAGGTCGGCATCGTCCTCGACGATGATGAGCGTGTGCTCAAACTGGCCGGCGCCCTTGGCGTTGAGGCGGAAGTAGCTCTGCAGCGGAAAATCGAGCTTGGTGCCCTTGGGCACGTAGACAAACGAGCCGCCCGACCACACGGCGCCGTGCAGGGCCGCAAACTTGTGGTCGGTGGGCGGGATGAGCGTCATAAACTTCTCGTGGATGAGCGGCTCCCACTGCGGGTCGTGCAGGGCCTCCTCGATGCCGGAGTAGACGATGCCCATCTTGGACGCGGTGTCCTGCATGTTGTGGTAGACGAGCTCGGAGTCGTACTGCGCGCCGACGCCCGCCAGGTAGCTGCGCTCGGCCTCGGGGATGCCCAGGCGCTCAAAGGTGTTCTTGATGTCGTCGGGCACCGACTCCCAGTCGTGCTTTTGGTCGGTGTTGGGCTTGACGTAGGTGACGATGTTGTCCATGTCCAGACCCTCGATGGAGGGGCCCCACGTCGGGTCGGGAAAACGGTTGAAGATCTCGAGGGACTTGAGGCGCAGGTCGAGCATCCACTGCGGCTCGTCCTTTTTGGCGCTGATCTCGCGCACGATGTCGGGCGTGATGCCGGCGTCGAGGCGCTCGAATCCCTCCTCGCCATAGGTGAAGTCGTAGAGGCTGCGGTCGATGTCCGCGACCTCGGTGCGGTTCTTGGTCATTGCGTCGCCCCTTTACGCCTGCTGCTCGGCAGCGACGGCCTCGGCCTGGGCGCGCTGCTCGGCGGCCTCGCGCTCGAAGGCCTCAAAGCCGTTCTTGTCGATCCAGGGGATCAGCGAGGCGTCGTCCTCGCGCACGATGTGGCCCTTGACCATAACGTGGACGCGGTCGACATCCAGGTGCTCCAGGATGCGCGTGTTGTGCGTGATGATGAGCATGGAACCGTCGCAGCTCTTGCGGTAGGCGTCCATGCCGTGGCTGACGGTGGACAGGGCGTCGACGTCCAGGCCGGAGTCGGTCTCGTCCAGGATGGCGAGTTTGGGCTGCAGCAGCAGGAGCTGGAGCATCTCGACCTTCTTTTTCTCGCCGCCCGAGAAGCCTACGCCCAGCTCGCGGTTGAGGTAAGCGGTATCCATGTTGAGCTCGGCCGCGAGCTCCTTGACGCGACGGCGGAATTCCTTGCCCTTCATCTCCAGGCCTGGGCGGCCGGCGATGCTGGCGCGCAAAAAGCTCGACAGCGGCACCCCCGGGATCTCGACCGGGGCCTGGAAGCTCAGGAACAGGCCGGCGTGCGAACGCTTGTCGGTGGTGAGCTCGGTGATGTCCTGGCCGTCAAAGACGATGCGGCCGTTCTGCACGGTATAGACGGGGTCGCCCATGACCAGGTGGCCGAGGGTGGACTTGCCGGCGCCGTTGGGCCCCATCAGCACATGGGTCTCGCCGGCGGCGACGTTGAGGTTGACGTTGTGGAGGATGGTCTTCTCGTCCACGGAGGCGGTCAGACCTTCGATGGAAAGCAGCGGATTTGCGCTCATGCTGTCCCTCTCTGTTTATGGTGTACTCATAGGTGTACTAAACCCTAGGAATCTTCTCGGAATAAAGTTACTATGGGTTCGGCGTTAGTCAAGGGAAAACCCGACTAATCCACTCGACTTTTCAGATGTGGGACATAATAGTCGGGATTGTCTGTCCCACACGCTTGGCATCTGGGGCAAACTCTGCTGATGATTTTTTCTCAAGCGCACCGGGAGGGTAGGTATGCTCATTTCTTCTAAGGGCCGCTATGCCCTCCGTTTGATGATTTATATCGCGGCGCTCGGTGACGCCGAGGGCAAAATCGCCCTGCGCGAGATTGCCGACCGCGAGCATATTTCGCAAAAGTATTTGGAGCAGCTGGTCCGTCCGCTTATGAAGGCGGGCCTGCTCAAGAGTGTGCGCGGCAAGGGCGGCGGCTACATGATGGCCGTGGACCCGGCCGAGGTGCGAGCCGGCGATATACTGCGCGCCGTCGAGGGCAGCACGGCGCCCGTCGCATGCGATGGCATCGATAACAACTGCACTCGCAGCGATCTGTGCTCTACTGTGAAGTTCTGGCGCGGTCTGGACGACGTGATTGAAAAGTACGTCGACGGCGTGACATTGGCCGACTTGGCGGCCGTGCCCGAGATTAACTTCGATATCAAGCTGTAACTCGAGCGCAATTCCTCAAGATTTCGCGGAGGGCGTTACCGTCTGTCGAGTTGTTATTGTACGACATCGGTCTTGCTGCGATACTTAAATCTATCTTTGCAAACTGCACTTTAACTACACCAATGCAAGGAGGATCTTATGCAGCCCAAGCATTCTGCGATTGTTGCCGGATTGACGCTGGCTCTTTCGTTTGGCGCCGTTGCCGCGCCCGCGCCCGCTGCTGCGGATGAGCCCACGCCGGGCGTTGCCTCGGATGCCACCGATATCGATAAGGGCCTTTATACCCAGCAGTCTTTCTCGGGCGTGCTGAGGTCGGTCCAAGGCGTCTCGTTTGTCAATGTGACCAGCGAGATGAAGTACTTTACCAAGTATGAGAGCCACGGCAACTATAACCAGGGCTTTTCGTACGGCGATGGTTACAACGCTCTCGGTTACTACCAGTTTGACCGACGCTGGTCGCTCGTCCCGTTTATGAAGCAGGTCTATAACTACAATCCTGCCAAGTACGGCATGCTTAAGTCTGCAATTGACCGCGGAGGCGATATCTCCAACGCAAGCAACCCCATGCATTCGAACGGTCAGCTGACGGATCTGGGCCGCATTGCACAGGAGGCCTTCCAGGGCGCCTATAACGCCGATCCGGCTGAGTTCTCGGCGCTGCAAGATTCATATGCATACAACTCCTATTACGCGGTGACCGAGGCCTGGCTCAAGAGCGCGCTTGGTATTGATATCTCTGGCCGCGCCGATTGCGTCAAGGGTATGGTGTGGAGCATCACCAACATGTGCGGCACCTATGGCTGCCAGGACTTTTTCCGCTGGGCAAATCTTACAAACGATATGACCGACCGTGAATTTGTGACGGCGCTTTCCAGCAGCGTGGTCAATAACGTTGCCCGTAAGTACTCGAGCCAGCCGCAATATCACGAGGGCTGGAAGAACCGTTACAAGAACGAGCTTAAGGATTGTCTGGTCTATATTATCGAGGACGAGGCCGCGGCGACGCCGCCGGTCGAGCCTGAGCCTGAGCCTGAGCCCGAGCCCGTGACTCAGGCGCCCGCCGCTCCCGTTGCTCCCTCTGGGTCTAGTGCCGATACCAATGGTGCTGACAAGGATACCGTCGATGCTCCTTCGAACGATGCCGGAGCAAGCGATGGAAATGGCGATGTCGGTTCGGCCGGCAGCGCGGGGTCTGCCTCGCCTTCGAATTCCGCAGATGCTGCGGCAGGGTCTGGTTCTCCCGCCGGCGGATCGACTGCCGGCTCGAGCGACTCGTCGACGAATGACAAACCCTCTGCGAGCGAACAGCTTGGCTCCATGTTTGGCTCCTCGCTGATGTCTGGCATCAACAACGGCTCGTCTTCCAAGAAGGATGGCTCCGACCAGGGCGCTACGGAAAAGACCGAGGAAGCTAAGGACGATTCGAAGGACGAGGGTTCTAAGGAGTCCGATTCCGACCAAGGCGCGGAATCAGACGGTGCGGAATCGAAGGATCCCCGCCTTGGTAAGGATGGCAAGCACGCGGACGACAATGGGTCCAAGGGCCTGGCTGATGATGGCGCCGACCAGAACCAGGGTAAGACCAAGGTTGTGACTGCCTCAGCCACGACGACTGAGTCCTCTAAGGGCAGCATGCCCAAGACGGGTGACTTGATTTTGATGGCGAGCCTTGCCAGCGCGAGCTTGGCCACATTGGGCGCTACGTCTATTGTGAGCGGTAAGCATAAACTTGATCAGCAAAACAAAGACGCTGCGGAGAAAGACGCCCAAAAGTAGGCTCTCAGCGAGCGTTTTGCCTTAGCGATTCAAATAGGGGCCCGATGCGATAGCACTGGGCCCCTATTTGTTGCGAATCGTTTTGTTATGCCCCCCTTATGGAGTCATTTCTACCGTTACCCGAATCATTTGTTGAACAATAAAATTGTTACCAAGATGGTCGCTAAAATGGCATCGTTATTCTAAAAGGGGAGATAAAACGGTGTCTGAACAGGCAATGTATGATATTGATAACACCTTTGACGTAAAGTTGCTCAATCCCGGCGGAAATGCTGTTCTGCCGATTGATATTCATGATTTTGCCGACGCCGCCGATCATTGTGTTTTAGTTGATAAGACCATGTTTATTGCCGATATCTTAGATTGCGAATCGACTGTGGCGCTCTGTTGTCGGCCTCATGGTTTTGGCAAGAGTATGAACCTCTCCATGCTCAAATGTTATCTGGAGCGTCCTGTGCCCGGCTCGTCGAGCGTGAATCTGTTCATCGGTAGCCAAATATGGGACGCAGAAGATGGCGTCTATCGTGATGAGTATGCACGCTATCCGGTCATTGCTTTGGATTTTTCCACTTCCTCCTATCGAGGCGCCGATTTCGAGGCCGCCTTGCGCGATGCCGTCGCTCGTGAGTGCGCTCGTCTGTTGCCGCTGCTGGACGTTCCCGATTTAGCGCGCGGCGACGTGCGCCATATCGAGCGCGTAGCGCGCGGTGTTGCCGGTTCTGATGAAATCGATTCGGCTCTTGGCGTGTTAATCGAGCTCCTCCGTATGGCATGTGATGAACAGGTTGTGCTGCTGGTTGATGGGTATGACGCGGCGTTTTCGAATCGTATGCAGGTGCAGGCCGCCTATGGCTCGTGCTTTGTCGAGTTGCTTGACCGCCTGCTCTTTGACGTCATTGTCTCCTCGATCGATTCTTTGCGGCTGGTTTGCTTGATGGGGGAGCGACCCAGCCCCGCACAGGCGGCATTTGCGCATCGCAACTGCCCGTATTGTTTGGCTTCGCCCTTGTCGAGCTGGTGCGATTGCTGGTTTGGTTTTTCGGATGCCGAAAACAGGGCGCTGCTAGATTGCGCTGGTCAGAGCGACAGACTGGCTTGCGCGCGCGAATGGTTCGAAGGCTACCGGTTTGGCGGGTTCTATTGTTCGAACCCGGCTCGTGTGGTTGAGTTCTTGGCTCGGGGCTGCCTGCCGCCAACGCGCTTTGATGTATGTTGCTATGCCGATTGTCTGAACGAGACTGTGGGCGCCTGGGATTTGAGATGGCTTGCGGCAATGTTTGATTTGCTTGATCCGTATGGCTGTGTTGAGGCGCCGCTGTGCATAGACGCCGTGAAGCCTGATGCCGGGACAGCGGAAGGCATTTGGACCGATTTGTATCTGAGTGGACTCCTGACGACAGATGCGACCGATCACCAGACGGACGGCAGTCTGCCCCGCGCCCTGCGCCTTCCCAATAACGAGCTCCGGCATGCGCTGCGTCTTGTGATTATCGAATGGTTCGAGTGCGCTGCCGAGAGTGCCGAGGCTATCGATGATTTCCAAGAGGGTCTTTGCCGCGGAGACGAGCATGCAGTTAGGCGAGCTTTGGGCGTAATTATTAATGATTTGGGCGTCGATGGAGACGAGTCGGATTTGCTGCTGGCTTTTCGTTTGGCACTGCAGGGTCTTTGTTTTGGGTTGCCTGGGTATGCCGACCCCGTTACAAAACGAGCGCACGGTTCGGAGTTTGGGGGTTTCCAAGTATTTCCAACCGCCAATACCTTTGATGCGGTAAATACACTTGGCATATTGGATAGCCGCCCGCTTATCTCGGTCAGCATGCTGTACGACCCCGATGTCGATGCGTTGGGCCTAGAGCTTCTGTCGGTACAGGCATTGCTCGATATCGAGCGGAGCGGTCTCGACGACATTCGCGTGCCACGTCCTGCTGTGGGCCGCATGCGCTGGGGGTTTGGCTTTGATGGGCAACGAGTTGCCGTCGCATGTCAGAGGTTATAGGAGGGCCGGCTTTACTCGGCTTCCTTCATGGGCGGCATGGGCTTCCAGTTGGGGTCGCGTACGATCTTGCGGGCATCCTTCATGCCACGGCGCAGTGCCGGAATGCCGGTCTTAAAGCACTTGTCGACAGCGGCAAGGCGGATAAACTCCTTGCAGAAGGTCGCCACATTGCCCAAACGGAACAAAATGGGGTGGTAATCACCGTAGATCTGCATGTAGCGGGCCAAGTAGCCGCGGTTACGCATGATGTAGTAGCGATTGGTGTCACTGGTGGAATTGAGCTGACGCTTACCGGCGATATCCCAGTTGGAGACGGCGCGGGCGCGCTTAAGCACCACATCGGCGACTACGACGGCAGGGAAGTGTTGGCTGGCGACATAGCCATAGCAGGCATCGTCGCCATAGATAAAGAAACGAGCGTCGGGCAGGCCGATCTTGTCGACAACACGGCGTGAGAACAGGCCGCCCTCAAAGCACAACTGGTTCATGGCGCGATAGCCCTCGGGGCCCAGGTCCCACTTAGCGATGGGGTTGGGGATGCCAAGCGAAAGGATGAGCTGGTACTGCCAAAAGAAGGCGCCGCCGTCAAAGTCCAGGCGCGAACCCTGGATGACGTCGTAGCGGTCGGTCCACTTGGCCAGGCGTTCGATGCCCTCCGGGATGACGAGCACGTCGTCGTCCATCACCCAAAACCATTGGGCGCCCAGATCGTAGGCGCACTTGGTGCCGGCGGAAAATCCGCCCGCACCGCCGCCGTTTTTGAGCTGCGGCGCGTAGATGACACGGTCGGTGCCACCCTGCGCGTCGGGCTGATCGGTGTCGACGCCCCACAGGTTGGCCAGGCGCTCGTTGAACGCCGCGCACATGGCCTTGGTCTCGCGCGAATTCTCGTTGTCGACGATTACGATACGCCACGGCGCGGCCGTGAGCTCGGTCATGGAGTCGAACAGGTTGGCCAGAAGTTCCTGGCGCTTGTACGTGACGACGACGATGGCGAGCTTGTCGATGGGGGCGGGGAGGGTAGAAGTCATGGGGAATATATCCTTTCACGCGCGGCGGGCGAGCGCTGCGCGGAAGCTATCGAATGCGTCCGCTGGACGGCACCTATTGTAAAGGGTCGCTGCGCCATGTTGGCAAGGTTTGAATAAAACGCAGGAACCTGCCATGGGCGTGGCGGCTTTAGCGTCTGACGGCAGCGTGTCTATTGCCGCTTGAGCCGGCGAGCGATAAGGCTTCTAGCTGCATCGATGATGAGAATCGTCAGCGCAAAGACGATGCTAATGACAGTACCCGTGACGATACATATAGCTGCCGGGCTGTTTTGGCTGACCAGTATGTTTGCGAGCAACGTATTGAAGATTGGACGCCACAGGCTACTGGTGAGCGACTGCATCACATAGAAACCGAGCGTGGCGGTCGATAGGGTGACGATGACATTCGCGGCGCGAGGATTACTCGATTTATTGTCGCGGGTTGCCGCAAAGAGCAAGGAGGCGGCAGCGAGGGCAAACGAGACGACCGAGGTCGACTTATAGGAAAGCATTGCCATTGCCGACAGATTACCGGTTGCGGAGAGTGCGGCTTCCAGGGCGATCGTGATGATCAAAACTGCTGCAAGCAATCGTTTGGCGACGGTGCGCGCTTTGCGCGGAGTTGTCGTCCCGGTATAGTCGCGGAGCAGCCCTCCCATCAAAAAGGCGACGACGTAGGTGACGGCGCTCATGATCTTCTGCAGCCAAGAAAACTCAGCGCTGCTTGCCGAGTATTGCGTCGCCAGATGGCCATTGACAATAAAAACGAGGACGCCGACGGCGACAACTGCTGCTGTGTGGCTTTTCTTGCCGAGTTGGTTTTTAGCCAGCGCAAACAACGGCGCCATGCAGACCGTGGCGGCATAGACCCAGATAAACTCAAGCCCCAGCGTGTACCAATAGTGCGTGTGAAAGGAGACATCGGGAATGGGGGAGACGGCTGTGGACCATGCGAGTGCCGCGAGGCAATAAAACGCGGTGGGCAAGATGACTTTGCCAAGGCGCTGCGTCGTCCGCTGAAGTTGCGACGTCCATGTGGCCCCGTCGCTCCAGGCGCGAGCAGCCGAAGTAATAAGGAAGTAGCCCGAGATCATAAAGAAGACCTCGTTGGCCCAGCAGCCAAGCAGGTTGATGAACCCCAAGATGCCTGAATAAGGTAAGACCGTGAGTGGCGCGTATTCCGGCAAGCCGACGCAGATGGCTTGAAAGGTCCACTGAAAGGTATGGAATATCGCGATGCCAGCAACCGCGATTAAGCGCAGCGCTTCGATGGAGGTATTTCTGCTTGCTTTGCTGCCCATCAGATTATTTTCCAGCGCGTGCGTTGTATGAGCTAAAGTGCGATGTGATCATTTTTAGAGTTTGCTTGGGCCCCTTGTTCCATACGTTATACAAGCCCTCGCCCACGAGGTCCTTGGCGTATGCGCAGTAGCTGATTTTAGGGTTGGCGATGCCCATATACTCGGAATAGAGCTTTTTGGCCGCGGGCGTAACGCGAGGATTGGCAAATACCAGCTCTTGTGGCATGCGTTCGAACATCTTGTGGATCGCCCGCTCGATTTCGGGGTGCCCCTCAATTCCGGTGTGCTCGATCATGATGCCCATATAAGTGAAGCCGCGTGTGATTTGCGGTGTCCAGACGGCGGAGTCGGCGATGCCGAGCCGCTCAAGAATATCGACCATATCGTTCCAGCGATTAAACGGCATCAAGGGGTCACGCTTGGCCAGAGCGGCCGCCTTTTCGGGTGTTTCCTCGCGGTAGCAGTAATACGACTTGGGCCAGTAAGCGATCGCCTTTGCCTGGCATAGCGTTTCGACAAGGAATGGATTATCGGCCCAGCCCGCACCGGGGATTTCCTTAAACCAGATATTGTTTTGCAACAGGAAGTCGCGACGATAGATTGCCGACCAAATGGACGGATGATGGGCCAGCAGGTGTGGAGCGTCGTGAATGGTGAACGGTTGCCGAGGCGGTTTAATGCGACCGCGATATGCGCAATGTAGTTTGACCTCTTGGGGGGTATCGGGGTTGCGAATGATCCAATACGGGGTCTCAATAATATCGAGCTTGTTCGGATCGCCAAATTCGCGCTTGGCAAAGGCAAGCATGTCGGAGTACATTCCGGGCTCGATCCAGTCATCGGGCTCGAGGATGGCAATCCAGTCACCCTTTGCCTCGCGAATGCCCAGATTGCAGGTTGCGCCGTAACCCTGGTTTGCCTTATCGATTACTCGAACGCGCGAGTCGCGCGCAGCGAAATCTTGCATAATGGCGAGCGAGTTGTCGGTGGATCCGTCGTTGATTGCGAGGATTTCCAGCTCAATTTTCTTTTCGTTTAATAGGCTGCCTATAGCCTGAGAAAGATACGGCTCGGCATTGTAAGTAGGCACGATTACGGTCAGCATTCAAACACTTTCTCTAGGCGATTTGGAAGAATTATACCTAATTGCGTTTGCAACGGTTTTAGTTGCGTTTGGGTGAAGGCAACGGTAAGGGTTGCTTCACTCTCTTCAAGCAGATTATGGGAAAATGGTACAAGCCAGAGCTAAATGGGGGGCGATGCGCATGGGGCGAAAATACGGCAATATCTTGGTTACGGGCGGCTGTGGTTTTTGCGGTTCGGCGTTTGTCCGCTATGTCGTGAATAATGTTCCGAATGTACGCGTCACCGTCTTGGATAAGCTGACCTATGCTGCTAATCCTGACAGCATTGCTGGGCTTCCGGAGGACAGGATTAAGCTCGTTGTTGGCGACATTTGCGATTCGGATCTGCTTGATCGAGTGGTTCCCGGGCACGATGCAATTATTCACTATGCCGCGGAGTCCCATAATGACAATTCGATTGTCGATCCTGGCCCGTTTATAAAAACGAATGTCGAGGGCACATATCAACTCTTGGAAGCTGCTCGTAGACACCATGTCAGGTTTCATCACATTTCGACTGATGAAGTGTTTGGAGACCTGGCGCTTGATGATCCGCGTAGGTTTACCGAGGAGTCTCCTTGTCGACCGAGTAGCCCCTATTCAAGCTCCAAGGCGGCATCTGACATGCTTGTGAGAGCTTGGATTCGTACCTATGGTCTGCAGGCAACAATTTCTAATTGCTGTAATAACTATGGTCCATATCAGCACACCGAGAAGTTCATTCCGCATTCGATTGCATGCGTCCGGCGCGGGGAGTGTCCTAAATTGTACGGGGACGGTCTAAACGTACGCGATTGGATTCATGTCGATGACCACGCTCGTGCTGTTTGGCTCATTTTGACCAAAGGGAGGATCGGGGAGACCTATCTTGTCGGAGCCAATTGCGAGCGCAGCAATCTCGAAGTCCTCAAGACCATTCTTAAAGCAATGGGCAAAGACGAAGACTTTATCGATTGGGTTAAGGACCGTCCCGGCCATGATCGACGGTACGCCATAGACGCTAGCAAGCTCCGCCGCGAGCTTGGTTGGGCGCCGATCCATGGTGACTTTGCAGCAGAGATTTCGCGATTGTGCTATTGCAACATGCTTTTAACCTGATTGGCCTTTCGGGGTTAAGCTGCTGCTGCTCACGAATCTCTCGACGATGGGGCGCGCTTCTTGGCATAGAGTGTAAGCAACCGTATGAAAGGGGACAGACATGGGCAATCGAAAAGCTACGTTTGTTTCGGTGTTTATCGTGCTTCTGTTGGGAATTTGTCTCGTTCCCGCATTTGCTGAAGACAACGTGGCTACCGGCCAAGATACAAATGCCTCCCTGGCTGCAGACCAGTTGAACGAGTCCGAGCTCGTTACCAGCGTAGTTATGTCCGTGGACAGTACGTCCGACTCGAATGCATCGGATTCGACTGATGCTCTGAAACCGGAAAAGCCCAAGTCTGTCTATGATCTCGCTTCCGAGCACGTTGATGACCTTACGGATGGGTTGTACTCTTTTGGCTCTTCGGTTAACAGCAATTTTGTACTTGATGTTCCTGGTGGCACGGCGTCTGCTGGCAGAAAGCTGCAGCTGTACAGTGAGAACAAGACGAATGCTCAGGTCTGGCGAGTGTCTCATGATCAGAATGGCTTTGTTGTCATTGCTTCTGTCAAGGGTTGCACGCTTGATGTCCCCGGCGGCAGCGCGAGCAATAGAAATCCCGTTCAGCTTTGGTCCGATAACGGCACCCTTGCGCAGCGCTGGATCGCAATTAAAGAAATCGATGGCAGCTACACCTTTATTTCGGCGCTCAACCAGTCGTTTGCCATTGACGTGGCGGGTGGAGTTGCCGCAAATGGCTCTGCCGTGCAGTTGTATCAGGCAAATGGTACGGCAGCTCAGCGATGGGTACTAACGCCTGCCAAAACCGAGCAGCAGCAGCTCGATGATCGGGCGGCGGCGCATCTCGCTGACCTTCCTGATGGGACATATGCTATGTTGGCCTCGAATGATTCGTTTGCGCTGATCATAGACGGCGGGTCGCTGTCCTTTGACAAGTTCGGATATTCAGGCGTTCAAACGTTCGATGTCTCAACTACGTCGGACGGGTATCGCACCATTGCGATTCATGGTGCCGGGGCGGTTCTGGATGCGGCGGGCGGCAATGACGCCAACGGCACGAAGCTGCAGACCTATGCCGCCAATGGAACCAAGGCCCAAAAGTGGATCATCGAGAAAGACGGCGAGCGCTATCGGATTGTGTCGGGCTTGAACGGACAAAAGGTCGCCGACGTCCCCGGTGGCTCTATTGTGCCCGGCGCAGGACTTCAGCTATACAGTGCAAATGGAACAGCAGCCCAATCCTTCTATTTTGTGGATCCGACGGCCGTACGTTCCGAGCTCGATAAGCTCGCTTCCGTTAACCGGGAAGTCGTCAAAGACGGAGACTATGCGATCGTTGCTGGTCCGGACTTGTCTCGAATGGTTCTCGATGTTGTCGGCGGCTCTGCTTCTAGCGGTGCAAACGTGCAGATCTATCAATCGAATACGACTGCCGCACAGCGTTGGCGTGTTTCGCATGACGATGACGGCTACCTCACAATAGCGAACGTAAAGTCTGGCAAAGTCCTTGATGTTTCCGCGGGTTCAACTTCCCTGGGAACGAACGTCCAGCAGCACGCGGCTTGTGGCGATGCGAACTATGCACAAAAGTGGATTGCGGTACCGAATGGTGATGGAAGCGTTCGACTTCTTTCTGCTGTTTGGCAACAGCGCGCACTTGACGTTGCCGGCGGCTCGCTGAACTCTCAGACAAACGTGCAGTTGTATGCTTCGAATGGAACTGCCGCGCAGCGCTTTACCTTTATTGCCGCGAACCCTGCGTCAGTTGGTCCGTGCGATGACATTTTGAAAGACAAGGGCTGGTTCGTTATTTCACCCTCTTCAAATGGCGCTGTTGCCTTTGACGTTGCCGGTGGCTCATTAAAGAACGGGGGCAACGTTCAGACATATTCCTGCAATGGCACGCTGTCCCAGCTATTTAAGGCTGAGTATCGAGACGGTTACTATGTTCTACGTAATGCTGGTTCCGGTAAGGTGCTCGATGTTGCGGCTGGTGACGTTGTCCCCGGGACGAATGTCCAGCAGTGGGATGAAAGTCCCAACGACAACCAGCTTTTCAGTGTCATTGCCAATGAGGACGGAAGCTATTCGTTCATCAATAAGGGCACAGGGCTCATGCTCGCTGTGTCCGGTTCAAATCTGGTTGTTGCCACGGCGGGAGATTCTGTCCAGACGTCGTTTGTCTTTGCCGAGCAAGAAGACCTGCTGAGCGAAGGCCTTTATGAGGTCTATCCGTCTGCAAATTCCTCCTATGCACTTGATGTCGCGGGTGCATCCGCTGACTCCGGTGCTAACGTTCAGCTCTATACCGGTAATGGTTCCTTCGCCCAAAAATGGCTGCTTAAAAAGGTGGATGGAGCGAAGAATACCTATACGTTTGAATCTGTTTGCTCAACTAACAGACTTGCTGTTTCCGGTACCAATGTTTGCACGATGGCACCGGCAGATGTGAAGGTGCAGCAATGGGTGGCGCGAATCGATAGCAATGGTATTGAGTTTGTGTCGGCGGATGACCAAGACCTTTCGCTTGATGTGAAGGGCGGTAATTTTGCGTCGACTTCCAATATTCAAGTCCACTCCTCCAATGGCTCCGCTGCGCAGAGATTCCGCCTGCGCGCTACTTCGGCAACCATCGACAATGGTACGTATTTCATCCGAATGGCTTCTCACGCGGGATCGGTTTTAGATGTTTCTGGCGGATCGCACTCGGACGGTGCAAACGTTCAGATTTGGCAGAACAACGATTCGGGTGCTCAAAAATGGAACTTCTCTCGTAACGGTGATGGCTCTTACAACATCGTAAATGCCGCCAGTGGCAAGGCTCTTGACGTAAAAGATGGGGCTGCATCTTCTGGAACCAATATCCAACAATGGTCTAGGAATGGCAGTGCTGCCCAGCGTTGGTTTATCGATTATGTACCCGGTGGATTTAAGCTGTCTTCCGCTCTGAATGGAGCGTTCGCAATCGATGTTTCTGGAGGCAACAGCGCAAACGGAACGAACGTCACTCTGCACGCAAGTAACGATTCAAGGGCGCAGCGGTTTACCTTCAGAGCTACTACGTACGTGCAGCCGCTGCCTGCCGATCAGCAGGCAATGTATAACCGTGCGCAGTGGTATAACAGCAACACGGAATGGCTAATTTTGACCGATACCGTTGGATGCCGTACAGGTATTTTTAGGGGCTCTCGTGGTAATTGGAGGCTCTGGTCCTTCTGGCAGTGTGCTCCAGGCAAAAATGGGTCGCCAACGGTGCTGGGCGAGTTCTCTGTTTACGGAAAGGGCATTTCGTTTGGACACGGATATACCTGCTGGTACTACACGCAGTTTTATGGAGACTATTTATTCCATTCGCAGCCTTGTTATACGGGAACGTTCAATGTGATGGATCACACGATGGGCCATCGCGCGTCGGCTGGGTGCATTAGGCTTACAACCGATCACGCTAAATGGATCTATGACAACATCCCCTATGGAACGAAGGTAGTTAACTATTAAAACTACTAAGGTAGAAGGCGGCTCGCGTTTGGCGAGCCGCCTTCTTTTGACGCAAAGAGTTGCATATTGCGCTAAACCGCGATTAAATGAAGCAAAAGTTTAGGCATTTTTTCCACATGTTGGATTGCATGATGCGATGCTTAAGCAATACGAGCTCGTGGGGGATGCACTATGTCGTAGGTGTTGGCGAGACCTTCTGGGGGATGTCATGCGTCATATAAAACGAGCTTGCACATTATTGCAAGTGGGATGTTTGCTGGGGCTGCTTCTGGCGCTGCCCATCGGGCTCAATTCGGGTTCAACGGCATTTGCCGAGACTTCTTCGACTGGGCTTTCCGCCGAAGATACTGAGCAAACCGAGGATGCCGCCGGCTCTGTTTCAGATTCACTTTCAAGCGATATTGCCCAGGAGGGTGAGTCGAGCGACGAGAACCTCGACAGTGCATCCGAGGACTCCACTGAGGGCGTTGATCTGACAAAATATGCGACCCTTTACGCGGGTACCTATTTTCTTACCTCGACTTTGTCGGGGCATCGAGTGCTCGATGTTCCGGGCGGTTCGGTGAGTGCCGGCGCTGCGATACAGTTATATGGGAGAAATGAGACGGCTGCACAGCAGTTTGTCCTTGTTGATCTTGGCAGCCGTCAATACGCTTTTAAAAACATTAAGTCGGGGTTGTACCTTTGCTACCCAAACGATGCCTCTCGTTTCTCGGACCATCCGCGTCTTACGCAGAATCCTGACGATGATGGCGCTTGGGGCTTTGCATGGCATGCTCGACAGGTTGGCGGCGGATATGTCTTTTCGCCTGTCATCGATGATGATTTTGCCATCGACATCGCTGGCGCCAGCGATTCCAACGGAACAGAAATCCGTCTCTATCAATCCAATGAATCCGTTGCTCAGACGTTTACGCTCGAGAAGCCCAAGGCTACTATCCTCGCCGAGCTTGCTGCCGCCCACGCCTCCGACCTCGCTGACGATACCTACTATATTCGCTCGGCAAAAAGTTCCTGGCAGACGCTTGATGTTGCGGGCGGATCTAGGTCATCGGGTGCGAATGTCCAAATATATGCTCTCAACGCCACAGGTGCACAAACGTGGATCGTTTCTCATGATCAAAATGGCTTTGTCACATTAACCAACAGTGGTTCCGGTCTTGTTCTTGATGTTTCTGGCGGAAGCGCTCAATCTGGAACGAACGTCCAGCAATATGCGTCGAATGGTTCTGCGGCGCAAAAATGGATTGCCGTTAAGGATGGGGTCTCCATCAAGCTGGTGTCCGCGCTTGATCCGTCGATCTGCCTTGATATCGCCAACGGTAATACAAGTAGCGGCACGAACGTGCGAACTTGGTCGGATAACGGCACGATTGCTCAACGTTGGACATTTTTCAATTTAGACGCTCAGCGCGAACAACTGGATGCGCTTGCCCAGCAAAATGCTGGCAATATTGCTGATGGGCGCTATGTCTTGGCACTCGGCGTTGAAGGAGCTAAGGTTCTGGACGTGAACGGTGGCTCTAAAGCCAACGGCGGCAATGTTCAGTCGTATGTGTCGAATATGACAGCGGCTCAACAGTGGGACATTTCACATGATGAACTTGGCTATTTGATTATCAAAAATGTTTCCTCTGGCAAGGTGCTTGATATTGCGGGCGGTTCTTGTACGTTGGGGACCAATATTCAACAGTATTCATCCAATGGATCGCGTGCCCAGCGCTGGATCGCCGTTCCCTCGGTGCCTGGTGGCTCGTTCCGGTTGCAGTCCGCGGTCCTGCCCGAACTAGTTCTAGATGTTGCAGGCGGATCTTCCTCGAATGGTGCCAATATTCAAACATATGCGAGCAACGGTACCGCCGCCCAAAACGTTCGTTTTGTATCGGCCGTTCCCGATGTAGCCCCGTCCGACGATCTTGGTTTGGACGGCTGGTTCACTATTTCTCTGGCATCGGATTCATCTCGTGTGTTTGATATCTCCGGAGGGTCCTCTTCTAACGGGGCAAACGTCCAGACTTATGCTGCTAATGGCACGTTTGCTCAGGTCTTTAAATTTGTATATGAGAATGGCTACTATCGAATCGTGAACGCCCAGTCTGGTAAGGCTCTCGATGTCGATGGTGGCAATGTGTGCCCTGGAACAAATGTCCACCAATGGAGCGGTGACGGCAATAACGCAAATCAGCTGTTTTCCATTGTTCGTAACGATGACGGTTCCTATACGGCAACGAATAAAGCAACCGGATTGGTCTTAAGCGTTGCCAACTCTAATGTGTACGGAGACATCCCGTCTGATTCCGCATCGCAGCGTCTTGCCTTTACAAAGCTGACTTCGCTTTTGCCCGAGGGTTTCTTTATCATTTCGAGCTCTGCTTCCTCCTCTGCGGTTTTGGACGTTGCAGGCGGCTCGGCCAGTGATGGCGCTAACGTTCAGCTCTATGGAAGCAACAAGTCGATTGCTCAGAAATGGAAAGTTGCCAAGGTTGCCGACCAAGATAATACTTATACCGTTGAAAGCCTGGTGTCTGGCAAGGTCTTAACGGCAGATGAAGATGACAACGTCTGCGTCCGATCTTTTGATTATGCCGACGCTCAGCTTTGGACCGCCCAGATTGACAAGGGCGGTGTCAACTTCGTTAACGTTGCAACCGGCAAGGTCCTAGGTGCTGCAGGTGGCTCAACAAGCAACGGAACTAATATTAGGACGTATGATTCTAACGGCACCTTGGCACAGTCTTTCAAGTTATCTGCCTGCTCGTTAGTTGATTCGGGTACCTATGTTATTGCCACTGCTTATAACCGTTCTAAGGTGCTAGACGTGGCGAGCGGCTCTCGTTCCAACGGTGCTAACGTGCAGCTTTGGTCTTCCAATGATTCTGGCGCTCAAAAATGGATCGTCAACGTTAACTCGGATGGAACCATTTCGATTCAAAACTGCCGAAGCAAAAAATATCTCGATGTCCTGAATGCTCAGGGTGCTTCGGGCGCTAACGTTCAGCAGTGGCAGGGGAATGGAAGCTCCGCTCAGCGCTGGCGTGTTGATTACGTGAGCGGCGGCTCCTTTGTCATTCGTTCTGCACTTAACGACTCACTCGTTTTGGATGTGAACGGGGGTGCGCTTAATGATGGAGCCAATATCCAGATTTACGCTGCTAATGGCACCGACGCGCAAGGATTTTACTTTGCCCAGACGAGCTATACGCCCGAGGCGGTAGATCTGGCTGTCCCAGTTTACAATCAGTACTCCGTTGGTCTTCCCAACGGCTGTGAATCGGCGGCTCTGACCAACGTCCTTAACTATTACGGTTTTGGTGTTGGTCCTTGCGAAATGGCCGATCGATGGATCCCCCGTAGCTCCTGGGACTTTGTCTGGTGCTTCTGGGGAGACCCCCACAGCTATAACAATGGTAACGAGATCTGCGCTCCTGGACTCAATAGGGCTGCCAATAATTTCCTAGCAAGTAGGGGGAGCAGCCTGCGTTCGTACGACGTGTCAGGAACCTCTCTGTATGACCTTTGCAATTACCTTGATGATGGACATCCGGTCATTATTTGGACTACCGTACATCAGGGTAATGTTGGAAATATCTATGCCCGACAGGGTGGATATTTTGCTTGCGTTAACTCGCATACGGTTGTCCTGAAGGGTTATAACCCTCAAACAAACAAGGTCATGATCTCCGATACCATCGATGGCTATATCACCTATGATCGAGATTGGATTGCTTGGGTCTACCAGCAAAGAGGTGCGCAAGCAGTCGTTATTAAGTAACCAATTGCAACAATATCGCGGCTCGTATCAACTATTATAGATTCGGTGTTAATTTGAGTCGGGGGTCTGATATGAGTTGCAGCCGATATACCCGTGGCCTAGCTGCTATTTCGGTAGTGGCTTTGGCTGCGGGTCTTTTTGTTTCCTACGTTGGAGTATCTCCGTTATTTGCCGAAGAAGTGTCCACGAACGGACCCGACGCTAATCGAGTAATCGAATTGGGTGCAGCCGATGACGGTGACGGTAGCTTAGCTCCGAATAGCTCGACTGTGCTATCTGGCGAGGGGCGATCTGAAGACTCGTCGACATCTGCCGTCGAATCGGCCGATGGTACGACGCCTCAAGATGCTGAGAGCGTTGAGGACTTGGCTGCTAAAAACAAGGGGACGCTTTCTGGCGGTACGACCTATGTTTTTGCTTGCAGCAATGCCTCGCGTAAGGTGTGGGACGTTGCGGGCGGATCTTCCTCAAATGGCGCTAATGTTCAGATGTACTACTCGAATATGACTAAAGCTCAGCGCTGGTTAGTGCATGAGGACGTGAACGGCTTTTTAACGTTCGAAAACACCGGTTCCGGCTTGGTGCTTGATGTTTCTGGTGGTATAGCCGAGTCTGGTCGTAACGTTCAGCAGCATGTGGCTAACGGTACGCGCGCGCAAAAGTGGATTGCCGTTAAGGACGCCGATGGGGGCTTGACGATACATTCCGCCCTTAACTTTGATTACGTGCTCGATATCGCGGGTGGTAGCTCTTCTGATGGAGCTAATGTCCAGCTATATAAGGCCAATCAGACCGCCGCGCAGCTGTTTTTTGCAATCGACTCTAATCCGGTCATTGACTCTTTAGGACAGAACGTCGCCGACGGTGTTTATTGTTTTGAATCTGCCGGTTTGGCGCTCGATGTGAAAGGCGCTTCTGCTGAGTCCGGTGCGGCTCTTCAGTCGTATGCAAACAACGGTACTGTCGCGCAGGCGTTCCGTCTTACGTATGACAGCGCATCCGGTTATTACACAATTGCTTCGCTTGTTTCAGGCAAACTGATTGACGCCGATTACGGTAGCGTCGTACCCCGCGGCGCCGCCCACCTCTACGGATCTCTTGATGACGCCGGTTCATATACAAAGAATCGTTTTTGGATCCTTGAGCCTTCTGGAGAGGGTTTTGCCATTAAAAACGCCGCGAATGGGCTGTATCTTTCGTTTGAAAGCGGCGTCGCCGTCACCTCGACTGATGCCGTCACCTGGACTTTGACGCAGACGAAGGGCTTTACCTGGACGCAGGCTGATGTCGATGCCTTCGCTGCTGCACAGGGTTTGCAGATCCCCGATGGAACTTACGCCCTCGGCATGGACTCATCACCGCGAAGTGTTGTCGATGTTTCTGGTGGCTCTGCTTCGAATGGCGCTAACATCCAAATCTATGCCTCCAACAACACCGCAGCTCAACGCTGGGTCATTAAGAATACGCTCGACTCAAATGGCCAGCCTACCGGCTATGTGACGATTGCTCATGCAGGAACCTCTTCGGCCCTCGATGTCACGGGTGGAGGCAAAAAGTCCGGCACCAACGTTCAGCAATATGCCGTGAATGGCACTGCCGCGCAGCGATGGATTCCTGTTAAGCAGACAAATGGGTCATTCGTATTTTATTCCGGCCTTGGACGAAATCTTGTTTTAGACGTAAGCGGCGGAAGCGTCTCTAATGGCGCAAATGTTCAAATTTGGACAGCAAATGGCTCTGCAGCGCAGCGTTTTATTGCCATCGATGCTAATCCTCATGTCACGGCGGGCACCCAGTCGGTTGCGGATGGTATGTATCAGATCAATTCCGTTTCCGATTCTTCCAAATGCCTTGACGTGACGGGAGGTTCTGTCTCCAACGGTGCCCGAATTCAAACGTATGCCATAAATGGCACAATGGCTCAGTGTTTTAAGCTTTCGTACGATTCCGCCACGGGTTTCTACTCGATTCGTTCCGCGAAGTCTACCAAGGGACTTGATCTTGATAGTGGCGATATTTTCCCGGGCGCAAAAGTTCAACAGTGGGATTTCCCCGGCCTTGGCTTAAATCAGCATTGGCGAATTGAGCCCGATGGAGATAGTTTTGTAATCCGTTCCGTTGCGAGCAATCTGGTGCTGGAACGTAAATCCGATGGCTTCGTGACGACTGCTATCGAATCCGGCAGTGCTGCACAACATTGGACTTTCGAAGTCTTTACCGTTTCGCTCGATGAAGGCTGCTACTCCATCTGTTCGGATTCTACGGGTAAATATCTCGACGTTACCGGTGGTTCCTATGCAGACGAAGCTCCACTGCAGGTTTATATGGGAAACGGTACCCTGGCTCAGAAATTCTGGGCTCGTAAGGATGATCGGGGCTATTACTCGTTCCAATGCGCCAATTCTGCCAGGTATCTTTCGGCTCGAGAGTCCGACGGTGCCATTCTCCAAATCTCGGACAAAGAAGCCGACGAGGCCAAATGGTCGATTGAAATCTGCTTTGGGAAGGGGATTGAGCTTAAGAATAAAAAGACCGGTAAGGTGCTGTCCATTTCTGGTTCTGGCGGATCTGTTGTCTGCGTTGACGAGAACGGGGCCACGTCGCAAGGGTGGAGCATCACGTCCGTCCCCCTTATTTCTGACGGTTTCTATGAGTTCGCTCCCATGCATGCAACTGGACAACGACTTGATGTGACTGGTGGCTCTCGCTCGAATGGCGCAAACGTTCAAATATATGTTTCTAACGGTACGCTAAGCCAGCGTGTTTGGGTCCGTAGCGTCGGTGGCGGCTGGTACTCACTTACGGCTTGTTGTTCTGCTTACCCACTTGATGTTCTCAACTGTTCTGATGCGGATGGCACGAACGTTCAGCAGTGGCAGTGGAATGGTTCGAATGCGCAAAAGTGGCGTTTCGAAATGGGGGAGAGCGGAATCAAGATTGTTTCGGCTTGCGGCAATAAGGTCCTGGAGGTAAGCGACGGGGCTACCGCGAATGGAGCCAATGTCCAGCTTTGGTCTTATACGGGCTCCGCTGCTCAGTCTTGGCGCGCTCTCTCTGCTGAGCGTCCTGCGAAGATCGGTTATCAGAATCCTTCGAACTATCCGCAGGTAAGCAGCTTGACGGCGAAGCTTCCGAGCTATTGCACGGGCGAGTTCACCTATGTTACGCCGTCTCGTATTGCGATCGATGCCACGCGAGACGACTGCGTCAATGCCTTTATCCAGCGCGCCTATGAGTATGTTGGCACGAAGTACATCGAGCCCTACTCTACCGCGCCTGGTGGTGCCGTTGATTGCTCTGGCTTTGTGCTGCAGTGCCTCTATGCCACGGGCATGGATATGGGTATCTACAACCCCTATAACCATCGTTGGCTTTCTTGGCAGACGTACAACTCTATGAATTGGTACAATAACGGTACCTTTATGCCGGTAAGCGTCAACAGTATGCAGCGCGGCGACGTTATCTATTACCGCGGGCATATCGCCATCTATTTGGGGGATGGGCGCATGATTGACTCCTGGCCCCGTCAGGGTGTCGGTGTCCATGGTGTCTACGAGCGCGGCAATCCCATTGGTGCTGCACGCCCGTTCGTATAATCCAATTTTGTTTATCGAGGTCCATTAGAGATGAAAAAATCAGTTCTGTTCATGCCTTTGATTCCTGCATGCTTCGCGGTTGCTGCCTTGTGCTCTCCCATTCAGGCGTACTCAATTGAATTGGCTGCCCCAAATGATGAGGTCTTAATTTCTTCGGTAGTGTCGACTGATGATGATTCGATCGAAGCCGATGGTGCTTTTGAAAAGGATTCCGAGGGGTCCACGGAAGATGCCGGTGATATCACTCCTGGCGATGTACAGACTCCTGCAATGGGTGATGACGGGGCTGACACCTCTTCTCCTGCCCTGGCTGCTCCTGTTGAGCCTTCTGCCCTGCCTTCGAATCCGCAGATTTCCGACTTTCCTGAAGCGAACATCGATGAGGGCGTCTATGAGATCTCTAACGCCGGCTCAAATAGGGTCCTCGATGTCTCGGGCGGCTCATGCGATAACGGAGCTAACGTCCAGCAGTATGGTCAAAACGGCACGCCCGCTCAGCGCTGGAGAATCGAGAAGTTTAATGGGCATTATTTGCTCGTAAATGTCGCGAGCGGCAAGGCACTCGATGTGTCTGGCGGTAACGGTGCAAACGGCACGAATGTTCAGCAATATGTTATCAATCACACGAATGCGCAGCTTTGGGACTTTGTTGCCCGTCAAGATGGCGGCTATTATATTAAGTCCTGCCTTGGCGACTATGTGCTCGATATTTCTGGCGGTAGCGTTGCCAATGGGGGAAATGCACAGGTTTATAGCTGGAATGCTACGAATGCGCAGGTCTGGAATCTCATTAAGATCGCTCAGACTATCGATGATGGACTGTATCGACTTGGCTCCATGCTTAACGGTGGTCAGGTTGTCGATGTTACAGGTGGCTCTTTGAGCGATTCGGCGCAAACTCAGCTTTATGGTTCCAATGATACGCTTGCTCAGTATTGGACGTTTACGTATAGCAAGTCGACGGGATACTATACGGTCCGCTCTGCGGTGTCGGGTAAGGTTCTTGATTGTCGCGGTGGTGGCGTTTCTAATGGAACCGCGGTGCAGCAGTATACCGAAAACGGTACAACTGCTCAATGGTGGCGCGTCGTTATGAATGCCGACGGCAGCGTTTCTCTCGTTTCCGCCAAAAGCAGTTTAGCCCTTGATGTTACAGGGGCTAATGCTGCCAACGGAACTAAGCTGCAGCTTTATTCACAAAATGGAACGCTCGCGCAAAAATGGACGCTTTCGGTTCCGACGGTATTTGTGCGTGACGGATTGTACGAGATCTACTCTCGCGTAGACGGTAACCGTCTCATCGATGTCTCTGGTGGATCGAAAGCCGACGACGCTAAATTGCAGATATGGAATCGTAACGGCACTTTGGCACAGAAATGGTCGGTTAGTGTTTGCGACGATGGGTCGGTTCTTATCAAAGGCGCAAATTCGGGTAAGTACCTTTCGCAAAGCAGCGGCAAGCTGATGAGTGTTAAAGAAGCGGAGGAAGGTTCCCACTGGATTCCGCTCGTGTCTCCAATGGGTGGCCTTGTTCTTGTGAATGCGGTCTCGGGCGCTGTGATTGACTTGACCGGCGCCAATACCGCTACAGGCACCGTGATTCAGATGTACGCCAATAACTTTACGGCAGCTCAGGCATGGCGTTTTGTTTCGGCTTCGCTTATTGACGATGGCTGCTACGTTGTGGTGAACCAATCGAGCGGTGATCGTGTTTTGGATGTCGCCGGCGGATCCAGCAGCGCCGGAGCTCGAGTACAGCTATATACCGCTAATGGAACGAATGCGCAAAAGTGGTATGTCCGTTCTTTGGGAAACGGTGCCTACAGTCTGACTGCCTTTGTATCTGGGAAGTCGCTCGACGTGCCGAGCGCTAACGCATCTAATGGCGCTTCTGTTCAGCAATGGGACTGGAATGGTTCTGGTGCACAAAAGTGGCTGCTTCGCCTTGCCGATTGTGGCGGTATCGCAATTTATTCGATGCTTGCTGACGGTTCTTTTGCGTTGATGGACAGCGACAACGGTCTTATTCTTGGTAACGGTGGCGGTGACTCATGGCGCTTTGATACTACGAATGTTTCTGAGCAGCCTTACGCTGATGCTAACGGTGCGCAAAGGCGACTCGTCGACATTGCTTATTCCACTCCTACCCCTGGTGCCAATCTTTGCTCCGAGTGGATTTCGAGGGTGTTTAATGCAGCCGGCTATGGCTATGCATACGGCGATGCCTGCGACATGTTTTGGTCTTATTGCCACGACAGCAACCGTGCTAATTTGAAAGTTGGTATGATTGTCGCTGTTCCGTCCCATTCCCACAATTGGGCGGGCTCTAGGTGGGGCCATATTGCAATCTATATTGGTGATGGCAAAGTTATTGAGAATATTGGTCGAGTTAACGTTCGCGGACTTAATGACTGGGTCAATTATTATGGAACCACGTATACGCCGCTTTGGGGTTGGTATCGCAATATCGCCCTATGTTAGTTTGGATTTAGGTTGATGGTTATGAGCAAGAAAACTTTTCTCGCTTCGTCGCTATTGGTTGCTCTCGGTCTGCTTTGCAGTCTGGGGGCAACCCCTGTTTTTGCCGACGATGGTTCGCTTCCGGTCGATGCGTCTCTAGAGGAGCGTCTTGCCTATGGCGAGGCACATCCCGCGGATGATTCCAACGACTATACCGCCGGCAGCTCGATGGATGGTGAACCGCTTGCCGCAGCGCTCGACGGTCGCTCTGCAAGCGGGTCTCCCTATTGGGGCGGCACGAATGCTTCTAAAGTGTTCTATAACGGGTATGGCGAGGTTTTTGCGTCTCCAGCGTTAAAGGTCATTGATGTTTCTGAGTGGCAGGGGTCGATTGACTGGAATAAGGTTCAAAATTCTGGCGTTGATGCTGTAATTTTGCGCTTTGGTTATTCGACGACCCATTTTGACAAACAGTTCGAGCGCAATTTGCGTGAGGTTCGCCGCTTGGGAATTCCTTTTGGCGTGTATATCTTTAGTACGGCTCAGAATTCGAATGATGCTACGAGCGAAGCTTATTTTACGCAGCAGATCGTAAGTAAGTACAGTCTGTATGATCTATCGCTGCCGATTTTTTATGACCTTGAATCGTTCTATGACAGCAACGGTAATGCGATATCGCCTAATAGCGCCTCTGCGTACGAGGGCATCGTGAATGCGTATTTTAATACGCTCTCTGGTTTTGGCATTAACAACGTATCCATTTATTCTGGTCGTTGGTACGCGGATACGTATCTAAAAGCTGCAAGTGTGCGCCCCCGCGTGTCTTGGATTGCGGAATATGGCCCCAAGCTCAGAACTTCGTTTAGTTGCGCCGGACAGTACGGATGGCAGTACACTTCGTCGGAGCGACTTGACGGCATCACCGCCAACACTGTTGACATGAATGCTTTTTCCTCGGCCGATTTTGTTAACGTAGTTAATCTGCCCGATTATGCTCTAGCAGACGGAACTTACTATATCGATTCGATAGCGAAGGATTCCTCGAGCGTTACTGTTGGTGATGACGGGCAGCTTTCTTTGTTCCATGCTCAAGGGTCTTCAAATCAGCGCTTTCGTCTTGAGTCGGCTGGTTCCGGGGCCTATCGAATTAAGTGCGAATCTACTGGACAATATCTATCCGTTGCCGGCGACAATGCGCAAAGTGGTTCTTCGGTTATTCAAGCCGCTTATGCTCAAGACAATCGTCAGCTTTGGCATATTCGTGTTGCCGATAGCGGATTTTATATTCAGTCCGCTCTGGGTAACTGGGCGCTCGATCTTTGCAACGGTAGCACTTCGGATGGTACTTCGGTTAGGATTTGGGCTCCGAATAAATCGAATGCCCAGCGTTTTACCTTTGCCTCTTCCTCGACCGTAGAGACTGACAAAGCTTTTGTTATTAAGAGTGCGCTTAACCCGCAGCTGGTCATGGATATCAACGGCGGGTCTTCTGATGATCGTGCACGTCTTCAGATTTACACTGCCAACAATAGCCAAGCGCAGATGTTTACCTTTAAGCAGGTCGGTAACGGCCTGTATGAAATTGTAAACGTTAACTCTGGCAAGCCCTTTGAGGCTCAGGGGGGTTCCGTTTCCAATGGCGGCGCCATCTCTCAATACTCTTCTAACGGCACCAGTGCGCAGCATTGGTCTGTTATTGACTGCGGTAATGGCGTGTATTCATTCATAAACTCTAAGTCCGGCAAAGCTATTGACGTTCCTAGCGCCAATGGCGTGAGTGGGTCCGCGCTGCAAATTTATACCTATAACGGATCTGATGCTCAAAAATGGACGCTTGCTTCGGCGCGCACCGTTCGCCAAGAGCTTGATGATCTTGCTGCTTCCAGCAGAGGGCTTGTAAGGGAGGGCGTCGAATACGCTATTGGTTCCATATCTGAGCGGCAGGTCCTCGATATTTCCAGCGGATCTACGAAGTCCGGTGCAAATCTGCAGGTGTATGCATCTAACGCTACACCGGCTCAGCGCTGGACGTTCTCATATGACAAGAATGGCTATGTAACCATTACCAATGTTGGATCGGGCAAGGTTTTAGACGTCTCCAGCGGCAGCAAGAAAGCTGGCGCAAATGTTCAGCAGTACGCGTCTAACGGCTCTTGGGCTCAGAAGTGGATTCTCTTTGATTGCGGAAATGGTTCCGTTAAGATTTGCTCTGCCCTTAAGACTGGCTTTGTCTTGGATCTTGCCTCTGGGGCTACCTCGAATGGAGCAAATGTCCAGGCCTATGACGATAATGGTACCGATGCCCAGCGATTCCGCCTGTATACAGCCGGAGATGTTTCTAAGGGTCAAACAATTGATTCACAGTCTGCTATCGTAACGGCTTCTGATGGCCGCGTCTTTGATGTGACCAGCGGTAGCATGGATAGCGGTGCCGCTATCCAGCTATATAGTCCTAACGGGACTATTGCGCAGGGATTTGGCTTTGAATACGATGCCGGCAAGGGTCTTTACGCAATCAAGTCTGCAATATCTTATCGCTATCTATTCGCCCAGGACGGGGATATAGTTCCCGGCACTGCTGTTAAGCAGGGGAGTGCCTCACCCTCGTCGTCTAATTATTACTGGACTATCGAAGATGCTGGTAATGGCTCGTATCGCATTGTTAACGCCGCTTCTGGCTGTGCTCTAGGCGTAAACGCCTCCGGTAAGCTGGTTACGGTTTCCAGAGGCGATGGCCGTGAGCTTTCGGTCGCATTTGCACCTTCTGGCTTTAAGTGTTTACGCTCCGAGCAAGACGCTGAGGCCACGGCACATGTATCTGATTTGGCAGATGGCGAGTATCTCGTAAGCTCAAGCAAGAACTACTCGTTCGTCTTGGATGTAGCTGGTGCCTCGAAAGGCAATAGCGCCAATATCCAGCTGTACAGGTCGAACATGACCAATGCGCAGCGTTGGGTCGTTTCTCATGACGACAAGGGCTATGTTACGTTTACGAATGTTGGCTCTCATAAGGTGATTGATGTTGCCGGAGGAAACGCTTCCGCTGGAACAAACATTGCCCAGTACGCCTCCAACGGCACGAATGCTCAAAAGTGGATTGCCGCAAAGCAGTCTGATGGTACGTATCTCATTGAGAGCGCTTTGAGACCCGGATTATATCTTGGATCGAGGGGGTCCGGCGCATCAAATGGCGTAAACGTTGAGCTGAGCTCTAATGAGGGCGCCTCTCACTTTGCCCTGTTGAGCACGTCCCCGTCGGTCGCAAAATGCGATGATATCCTTCCGAAGGGTTATTTCACGCTAAGCCCCGCTTGTAGCTCCACCGGTAAGGTCATTGACGTTGCTGGCGGCTCAAGCTCCAATGGGGCAAATGTTCAGCTTTACAACAGCAACGGAACGTTTGCCCAGCTGTTTAGCTTTGAATATTTCGATGGCTACTATGTTATCCGTAATGCAAAGTCCCAAAAGGCGCTCGATGTTGATAGCGGCAATCTAGTTCCTGGCACCAATGTTCAGCAGTGGGCCTGCGATTCCGAAAATGCCAATAGACAATTTGCCGCAATCGATAATGGCGACGGGACGTTCTCATTTGTGAGCAAGTCGACTGGCTTGGCTTTGGATATTGTTGGAGCTTCTGATTCTGTTCAGGCTAATTTGGATGCATATCTTCCCAATGGAAGCTCTGCTCAAAAGTTCTCGCTTCATCGGGTTAGTGAGTTTTTGGATGAAGGCGTCTATTCTTTCGAGTCGTACACGAGCTCAAAAGTCTTGGATGTTTCCGGCGGATCTATGAAGGACGGCGCTGCGGTCCAGCTCTATGCATCAAATGGCACGCTCGCTCAAAAATGGTATGTGAGCAAGGTAGCTGGGCTGGACAACGAATACGAGATTAAGTGCATCGGCTCTGGAAAAGTGCTATCTCTGACCGATGGGGGAAAGCTGGTTCAGTTGACTCCTAACGGTGCGGACTCCCAGAGGTGGCACAGTACATTGTCTGGTGGCAAGATCGCTCTGCAAAACGTGGCCACAGGCCAGTATCTTTGTGCTTCCGGCTCCTCCGCATCTTTAGGAATGGTCGATTCACCTGAATTGCCTGGCGTTCGGTTTAAGGTGAGGAGTGTCGGGGGTTCTTTCTAGGGTCGCTGCTTTTGTGTAGAGGCTGTCGACCGTGCGGCGGCGGGGCGAACAACAGAAATATCTACCGAGAGAGGTCGCTAACCACTTGCGTGGGGGCGCCGGCGCTGTGCGCCCCGAGCTGCTCGGCGCCGGTTTCTTCCCGAACGAAGTGATCGACTGACCATATCTCTGTCCATGGTACCGTCAAGATTCTTTCGCAAATTGATTTAGCCGTCTCCGGCCCCGTCATCTTCTAGCCCTCCGCCTTTCCCCTCAGCTCGTCCATCTCCTCCAGCTTCGACATGTCCAAGTACCTCCTCTTGCCCCACTCGTGCTCCACTATGTACTTCAGCCTCGCCGTCACCAACATCAGAGCCGAATTGCCGTCTGGGAAGGTCCCGACGACCCTCGTCCTCCTCCTGATCTCGCGGTTGATGCGCTCGATCCCGTTGTTCGTCCTGATCCGGCGCCAGTGCTCCGGTGGGAATTCCGTGTAGGCAAGCGTCTCGGCGAACCCGTCGCGCACCGTCCTCGCGGCCGCCCCGAGCCTCATCGATTCCAGCTCCTCCGCCACCTCCTCGGCTTTTCTGGCGCATGCCTCGCGCGATTCCTGCGCGTGGATCGCCTTCAGCATGCGCGCCGCGGCCTTCCGCCTGGTCACGGGAACCCTTCCCAGCACGTTGCGGTAGAAATGCACCGTGCAGCGCTGGTAGCGGGCCCCGGGGAACACCGATCGCGTCGAAAATGTTGGTGTAAGGGTGACACCCTAGCGCTCGTTTAACGAAGAACGGCCTTCGTCCTAGAATCTGAAATCACCACAACAACAGGTTCTAGGAAAGGACGAAGACCGCTATGGAAATCTTATCAGACCCGACGCCGGACATG